>DQTE01000272.1 GCA_015662905.1 Crocinitomix sp.
ATTAAAACTTTAGGTAGAGAGTATGTCGTTCAAGTAGAAGGTGAAGTTATTGAAAGATATGCAAAAAACCCCGATTTACCTACGGGAAACATTGAGATTAAAGCCGAAAAAGTATCCCTACTTAACGCCTCTAAAACCCCACCATTTACCATTGAAAATGATACAGATGGTGGTGAGGAATTAAGAATGAAATTCAGATACTTAGATTTGAGACGTGAGGTGGTAATGGATAAATTAAAATTGCGTCACAAGGTGTCATTAGAAACACGTAAGTATTTAGATTCTGTTAATTTTATGGAAGTGGAAACGCCATATTTAATTAAATCAACACCAGAGGGTGCAAGAGACTTTGTTGTGCCCAGTAGAATGAATCCTGGAGAGTTTTATGCTTTACCTCAATCGCCACAAACATTCAAACAACTATTAATGGTAAGTGGTTACGACCGCTATTACCAAATTGTAAAATGTTTTAGAGATGAAGATTTGAGAGCAGACCGCCAACCTGAATTTACACAAATTGACTGTGAAATGGCGTATGTTGAACAAGAAGATATACTAAACACTTTTGAAGGCTTAATCAAACATTTATTTAAAACGTGTAGAGGAATTGATTTACCTGATTTCCCAAGAATGTCCTACGCTGAAGCTATAGAACGCTACGGTTCAGATAAACCAGATATTAGATTTGGAATGGAGTTTTGCAATATCACCAACATAGTCAAAGGTAAAGGGTTTAAAATTTTTGATGATGCCGAAACTGTTTTAGCCATCAATGCCGAACAAGCAGGCGTTTATACCCGTAAACAAATTGACAGCCTTATTAAATGGGTAAAACGTCCCCAAATTGGTGCAATGGGAATGATTTATATGAGGATAAATGAAGACGGTTCGTATAAATCTTCTGTAGATAAATTTTATGATCAGGCTGAATTAAAAAAATGGGCAGAAGCTACCAAGGCTAAACCAGGTGATTTGGTTTTAGTGTTAAGCGGTGAAGATTCAACTGTACGTAAACAAATGAATGAGTTACGCCTATATATGGGAGATGAGTTAGGACTTAGAAACCCTAATGAATTTGCACCCCTTTGGGTGTTAGACTTTCCTTTACTTGAGTGGGATGAGGAAACAGGACGTTACCACGCTATGCACCATCCGTTTACTTCCCCTAAAAAAGAAGATATGCACCTTATTGATACTGACCCAGGAAAAGTTAGAGCAAACGCTTACGACTTAGCAATGAATGGTGTTGAATTAGGTGGAGGCTCAATTAGAATACATAATAAAGAGTTACAAGCAAGAATGTTTGAACTATTGGGCTTTAGTGATGAAGAAGCACAAGCTCAGTTTGGGTTTTTAATGAATGCTTTTGAGTATGGTGCACCCCCACACGGTGGTTTGGCTTTTGGTTTTGACCGTTTAGTTGCCACTATGGGAGGGTCTGATTCTATTAGAGATTATATTGCTTTTCCTAAAAACAATAGTGGTCGTGATGTGATGATAGACTCGCCTTCGCCTATAGATAAAGAACAACTTGAAGAACTACATTTAGACGTTAAAATTAAAGAATAATAAGGTGAAAAACTATAGTTTCATTAAGTTTTCATACTTTAATTCTTCAAACGTAAAATAAAAACTAAGTTTATCAACACTAAAAGACGTTGCTGATTTTGGTAAGCTAATTTCTTTTAGCTTTGCTTCAGGGTATATTCTTATGTCTTGATTTCCAAAATACACGTCTAACGGCATTTTAAAATTGTCTGCCACGTGAATCCATTTGTAATACAATACAACTGCCTTTTTTTCGGAACTGTACACTAATGAATATATAAATTTGGCAGGTTTTCGGTTGTATAAAAACTGATTAAAAAACCATTGATAATCTTTGCCTGTTTTTCTGTTTACTAACTCTATAAACGTATCTGTATTTACAATTTGTTTTCTGTTTTCAGCATAAAACGATTTTATAATATCAAAAAATAAACTATCATTATCAATTGTGCTTCTTAAAGAGTGTAAAGTTAGCGCACCTTTCATATAAGGGTCAGAATCTTTATAAGTCCAATACTTAACATCTCTTGGTCCAACCATTGGTTTTTTATTTTTAATCAATAAGCTATAACCATATAAATATCTTAAGTAAGCAGAATAACCTTTTATTTCTTCAACATAAAGCGCTTCACTATAAGTGGCAAACCCCTCGTGTAACCATATATCTGCAAAATCTGACACAGAAATGGAATTGCCCCACCATTCGTGAGCAGTTTCGTGCAAAATAATGTAGTCAAAACCATTGTAATTATTTTTAAACTTTTGACCATAAGCAATAGCTGTTTGATGTTCCATACCAGCGTATGGAGACTCTACCAATTTATAGCCATCATCAAACCAATCATAACTACCAAAGGTTTTTTCGTAAAATCTTAAAATATCATTGGCTTGCTTAAAATGACTGTTAGCAATGTTTAAGTGTTCAGGTAAAACGTAATAGGTGAGCAGATGCGTGTCTAACCCATTGATATAAGGCTCTTGAAAAGCCCTATAAGTTCCAATGTAATAGGTAATATTGTAGGTGTTTATAGGGTTTTTTACCTTCCAAGTAAAAGTTTCCATACCTTTTGTTCTTAGTTGTCTGCTTATCAGTTTTCCATTACTAACACAAAATAATCCTTGAGGCACAGTAAAACTCATTTGTGCTGAGTCTGGTTCATCTGATAAATGGTCTTTTAGTGGCCACCATAAACTTGCCCCATCTAATTCGCAAGCTACCCCACAAAAAGGACGACCAGATTTGTCTTTTTTCCATACGACACCACCATCCCAAGGAGCTTTTTTTGCTTTTTGAGGATGTCCTTCATAAAAAACAGTTAAACTTAACTGTTCATTTTTGTTTACAGTTCTGTTAAACTTAACATAAAACGCATCATAAATTCTTCTATACGTTAATTGATTACCTTCAAATTCTATCTTGTTAATAGACATATTTTCGTATAAGTCTAATTGTAAACTGTCAAAATCAGATAGAGCAGTAAAGAAAATATCTACCTTTCCTTTGATAAACTTATCTTCAATATCAAATGAAATATCTAAATTATAATAAGTCACATCAAAACAACTTCTCTCAGGAAACAAATGGCCTTTTAAACTGTCTTTTAGTGTAAATTGAGGATAATTTTCTGCCCTTTTAGGAGCTTTTCGGTCTTTGTTGATGCCTATCAAAGCACAAGAGGTTACTAAACCCAAAACAAAAAACAATACAATAATCTTTTTCATAAACACAAAAGTAATTATTTTTTTACGCTTATCAAGTTAGATAGTTTTATCAAACTAAAACCCCTTAATGAACATCTAATTTTTGTTAATATTTTGGATTTAAGGTGTACCTTTTATCACTAAAAATATTTAGGTCTTTGTGTATTTAAGGTTTATTGTTAATTTAGCACCAAAGTTTTATGGAGTCTCATCAAAAACAAGCGCGAAAAGGATTAAGAACAGCTTATATATCTACCATTGTAGGTATTGTTTTGGTGTTGACTGTCTTAGGTATTTCTTCTTGGGTTATTTTAGGAGTCAACCATCTAAACCAACAAAAAAAAGAAGAGCTTGAAATTGATTTGTTTTTTAAAAAAAGCGTTAATGAAGTTCAATTAAAACTTATTGAAACCGAATTAATGGAAAAGCCTTATGTCGCAAAAGCATTCTATCGTTCGGCAGATGAAGCTTGGGAAATTACAAAAGAAATAGTTGGAGACACTGCCCTTGCTATTATAGGAGGGGAAAACCCCATAGACCAATCGGTAATTATTAACCTAAAAAATGACTACGTTAATATTGATAGTATGCAACAAATAGAAAAAGAATTGCTACAACAATATGAGGGAATAATCAATGAGGTGTCTTACCGTGAGGAAGCCTTTAAACAGGTGAATATTGGAATGAAAAAAGTGGTTTATTTTATATTGTTTTTTGGACTACTTCTTTTAATTGTTGCCATTGGAATGATAAATAACACTATACGACTTGCCTTGTATTCCAAAAGGTTTACTATAAAAACAATGCAACTTGTTGGCGCAACACCAAGGTTTATTCGCCGTCCTTTTTTATGGCAAGCTGTAGGGCAAGGTTTATTGGCAGGTATTATTTCAGGCGCAATGGTTTTCGGCTTTATTTTACTCATTGAGCAATTTATGCCTTCTGTTATTTTTATGACAGATATTAAACTGTTTCTAATCGTTTTGGCAGGCATTATTTTATTTGGAATTTTAATCACCGTTATTTCTACATCTTTAGCACTTAGAAAATATTTACGTCTAAAGTTAGATAAATTATACGGATAATATTACCTTTGAATTATGAATAATAAAAAAGATTTTGTTTTTGGAAAAGATAATTACATTTACATTATTGGTGGTGTTGTAATTACAATAATAGGCTTTATACTAATGATGGGAGGAGGCTCTGAAGATCCAACGGTTTTTAATGCTGACGAATTATTTAGTACGACAATAATTACCATTGCACCTATACTTGTTATATTAGGTTTTGTGGTTGTAATTTACGGGATTATGAAAAAAAGAAAAATATCATAAAATTGTAAAATGTCCGTAATAGAAGCCATCATCCTTGGTATAATTCAAGGATTAACTGAATTTTTACCCGTAAGTAGTAGTGGTCACCTTGAATTAGCAAAAGCCATTATGGGCGATACATCAGTACCAGAAGAAAGTATGATGATGACCGTTGTACTTCATTTTGCTACTGCGCTGAGTACTGTCATAATATTCAGAAAAGAAATTGTTGAGATATTGGTAGGTTTATTTCAATTTAAGTGGAATGAACAAACAAAATTTTCTCTAAAAATAATAGTATCTATGATTCCAGCGGGGGTAGTAGGTGTTTTGTTTAATGATGAAATAGAATCATTTTTTGGTGGAAAGATTTTTTTAGTTGGTGCAATGCTAATTTTAACCGCAGTTTTACTTTTATTGGCAGACAGAGCTAAAAACACTGCAAAAAGTGTTGGTTTTGTTGATGCAATTATCATAGGAGTATCTCAGGCAGTTGCCATTATGCCCGGAATTTCAAGGTCAGGCGCTACAATTTCAACCGCAGTTTTATTAGGTGTAGATAAAGAAAAATCTGCAAGGTTTTCTTTTTTAATGGTGGTGCCTCTTATTTTTGGTAAAATAGCTAAAGACCTAAAAGATGGAGCTTTTGATACTAACATTGATTTTGTACCACTTTCAGTTGGGTTTATTTTTGCTTTTGTAACAGGTCTTGTGGCTTGTACGTGGATGATATCCATTGTTAAAACATCTAAGTTGAAGTATTTTGCCATATACTGTTTAGTGGTTGGTATTCTTGCCATAAGTTATACAATGTTTTAATATAAGTGGCTACACAATTAAAATCATATAATTTTAAGGAAGGAGAAGTTTTATTGGTGGACAAACCCTTAAATTGGACTTCTTTTCAAGTGGTTAACAAACTACGTTGGAAAATAAAACATAAAATTGGAGTTAAAAAAATAAAAGTAGGGCACGCAGGCACACTCGACCCTTTAGCAACAGGTCTGTTAATCCTTTGTACGGGCAAGTTTACTAAAAAAATTGATGATTTTATGGGGTTAGAAAAAACCTATTCAGGAACCATTACCGTTGGTGCTACACGTCCATCTTTTGATATGGAAACAGAAATTGACCAAACATTTTCTACCGAACACATTACCCCAAAATTGATTAAACAAACAGCCGAAACATTTGTAGGTGAATACAATCAAATGCCACCTATTTTCTCTGCAAAAAAAATAGACGGTAAAAAAGCTTACGATTTAGCAAGAGCAGGTAAAGAAGTCAATTTAAAAACTAAACGTATTCACATCTCTAATTTTGAAATAACAAACATCAACGGAAATCAAGTGAATTTTATCATTTCTTGTTCAAAAGGAACCTACATAAGGTCTATTGCCCACGATTTTGGTAAAACCTTAAAATCAGGAGCTTATCTATCAGCCCTTAGACGCGAAAAAATTGGCAAGTATTCTGTAAATAACGCCAAAGATATTGAACAATGGTTAAATGAAATAGAAAATTGTACTTTTGTCCACCAACCTAATCACTAAATTTAAAATAAGTTATGCATATAATTGAAGTAGAAGGTATTCAATGTTTTTCTTACCACGGTTGTATGGGTGAAGAATCCGTTTTAGGAGGTAAATATATTGTTGATGTTAGCCTAACAACTGATTTTAGTAAATCTGCCGAAACAGACCAACTCATTGATACCATTGATTATGTTAAGATAAAAGAAATTGTTGAGGAAGAAATGAATATTCCGTCAAAACTCATTGAACACGTTGGTCAAAGGATAGTTAATCGTTTTAAAAACGAATTTGGGTCTCTCATAAAATCAAGAGTAAAAGTTCGAAAATTAAATCCACCCATACAAGGTTTTGTAAAAGAAGTAGCCATAATAATTGAAGAATGATTGTTAAAAATAAACATTATAACAAATAATTAATCAACCTTTTTGGTAATAAATACGTTATTATTTTGTAACTTTAACGTATGAAAAATTGGGTTTTTATTCTAATTTCGTTTGCTTTACTATTAAATTTAAGTTTTGCACAAGATATTGAAGCACATCAAGGAGTATATAAATTTATACCCAATGGAGGACAATGGCCTGTAAACGTTTTGTACAGAGCAGAGGTAGGAAATAGTAATATATGGCTTGAAAAAAATGGGATTTTATATCAGTTTAGAGATTTTTCAGAAATACACCACGCTGAAATTCCCAAACAACCTTCCGCTGAACCAAAAGTTAAAGAGTCTTTAATTTATGCGCAATTTGTTGGCGCAAATTCCGATTTTGAAACCAAATCAACCCAGCCAACACAAGAGTATTATAATTTTTTTTTAGGAGATGATCCAAAAAAATGGGCAACTAAACTTTACGGATACCACAAAGTTGAATATGAGGAATTGTATCATCATATCAATCTTGTTTTTTTCGAAAAAAATCAAGAATTAAAATATGAATATCACGTCAAACCGAGCGGAAATTACAAAGACATTAAACTGCAATATAAAGGGCTAGAAAAAATTAAAATACAAAAAAATGGAAATGTTATTATATACTCACCTTTAGGTCAAATTATTGAACAAAAACCTTATGTTTATCAGATTAAAAATGGAAAAATAATTGAAATTTCTTCAAAATTTGTTTTAACCGATAGAAACATATTAAGTTTTGAAATTGGGGAGTATGACAAATCTTTAACACTTATCATTGACCCTGTTTTGGTTTTTGCTACATACAATGGCGCAAATTCTGACAACTTTGGAATGACAGCTACCTATGCTTATGACGGAAAAGCTTATACAGCGG
This sequence comes from Crocinitomix sp., assembly GCA_015662905.1. GTDB lineage: Bacteria > Bacteroidota > Bacteroidia > Flavobacteriales_D > Crocinitomicaceae > Putridiphycobacter. The sequence continues at coordinate 7,387 of DQTE01000272.1, forward strand.
GGACTTTATACGGCAATCAATATCCCGCTCCCGACCCAAATGTTTGGAATGCTACACCTAATTTGACGGTGTTTTCAACCAATGTTCAAACAACAGATGTTTTTCTATCTAAATATTCAGCCGACGGCACACAAATGATTTGGACTAATTTTATTGGAGGAGGGGATAATACACAAGGTACTGAAACCGTTCACAGTTTAATATGCGACACCTCAAACAACCTTTATATGTATGGCGTTACGTCAAGTATAGATTTTCCAATTGTTAATGGCTTCCAAACCACACATAATGGAGGAACAGCCTTGTCTATAAATTTTAATGGGTGTAATTTCGGTACACAAGGTACAGATATTTTTGTAGCCAAATTTAGTGAGGACGGTTCGCAACTCTTTGGTTCTACCTATATAGGTGGAAGTTTAAATGATGGTGTTAATTATAAAGTAACTTCAGGCAATTACGGCAGTGTGGCCGCTTATGATTCACTCACCACCAACTACGGCGATCAATTTAGAGGTGAAATTATGATTGATTCATTGAACAATATCATTGTTTGTAGTAGTAGTAGGTCTACTGATTTTCCAACCGTAAATGCCTTGCAACCCAACAATGCAGGTCAGCAAGATGCAGTCCTTTTTAAAATTTCTAATGACTTTTCTACTTTGTTATGGTCAACTTACTACGGTGGAAGTGAAAATGATGCAGGGTATTCTGTTAAAATAGATTCTTCATACAACGTTATTTTTGCAGGAGGAACTTCATCATCCGATTTGCCAGGTACTATAGGTGGCTTGACTCCAACGTATCAAGGCGGTAAAACTGATGGTTATGTGGTTAAATTAACACCAGGCGCAAGTGCTATAACTCAAGCCACGTATATTGGTACACCAACTTATGACCAAACTATTTTTGTTGAAATTGACCGTTGGGATAATATATACATTGTGGGTCAAACAGATGGTTCTATGCCAGTAATTAATGCCTCCTATTCTAACCCCAATAGTGGGCAATTTATAATGAAATTAAGTCCAGATTTGACAAATATTATTTATTCTACCATATTTGGGAATGGAAATGGCTCGCCTAATATATCTCCAGCGGCATTTTTAGTTGATGTTTGTGGTAATGTGTATGTGTCGGGTTGGGGTGCAAATATTTTGCAAGGGGTAGGACTAACAGGAATGCCAACAACGACTAATGCTTTTCAAACTTCATCAGGTGATGGGTACAACTTTTATTTGTTTGTACTCGAAAGAGATGCTCAAAGCCTATTATATGCCAGTTATATTGGTGATTTAAACGCTCAAGAACACGTTGATGGAGGTACTTCCAGATTTGATAAATTTGGAGTGGTTTATCAATCTGTTTGTGGAGGCTGTGGTGGAAGTTCTTCCTTTCCAACCACCCCAAATGCGTGGTCATCTGTAAATAATAGTTCTAATTGTAACAATCTGGTGTTTAAATTTGATTTTGAAATAGTGCCTGATGCTGATTTTTTAGTGGATCAATTAGACGGCTGTTCACCATTAACCATTACTTTTGATAATGAAAGTAATGACACTATAAATTCTGTTTGGAGTTTTCCTGCCGGTGCAACAATCATTAGTGGAGGTGCAAACCCTGTTGTAGAATTTACTAATCCAGGAACTTATGAAGTGTTTTTAAGTATTACTGATACAATTTGTAATCTGCAAGACACTGCAAAAAAAGTAATTACGGTTTACCCCGCACTTCAACTTAATTTAGTTAATAACGATACTGTACTATGTAATAATGCTAATACACCCTTTAACTTAATAGCTGATTCCTACGGAACAGCAACTTTATTTGAATGGTCAACAGATATAAACTTTACAACGCTTTTAAATAGTGGTGCAATGGATTCTGTTATCACCGTTAATCCGTCCTCAGCTACAACATATTATATACACGCTTCTAACGGTTGGGCTTCTTGTGATATCATTGATTCTGTAGTGGTTGAATTTTTAGATGATGCTATAAACTTAATGCCTGACACTTTAATTTGTAAAGGTGATACTGTAAATTTATATGCAAACTACACGTCAGGAGGCATCACTAACTTTGATTGGTCGCCAAACTCATCTATCATTTACGAAAATCAAAATGTTGCCTTGGCAACCCCTACACAATCACAGTATTATTATTTAAATGCAACCATTAATGGCTGTGTTTATTTTGATTCTGCTTGGGTACAGGTTGATGAGTTAGACCCTAATTTAGTTTATGCAACAGCCTCACCATCTGAAGTACCTGAGGGAGGCACAACAACGCTACAAGCTTTTCCTGATTCATCAATTTATCAATACAGTTGGTTACCACCTAATTTAGTGAATAATCCATCTGTGCAAACAACAACTGCCACTATAAATCAAGACCAAAGTTTTATTGTAATTGTTACCAAAGGGGCTTGTTCTGTACCAACAACAGTTTCCGTAACTTCTTTAGAGTTTATATGTGGTGATGTATATATTTATGTTCCAAATGCGTTTACACCAAATCAAGATAATAACAATGATGTTGTTTATGTACGTGGAGAAAATATAGAAATAATGCAATTTATGATTTTTGACCGTTGGGGAGAACTTGTTTTTGAATCAAATGACCAAAACATTGGTTGGGACGGTACATTTAAAGGAGAGCCCCTAGACCCTGATGTGTACGTGTATCACCTTAAAGTAACTTGTGTGGGCGGTTTAGAAAATCTAATAAAAGGAAACATCACTTTGTTGAAGTAAAGATAAATCAACGTTAATAAAATGTATTATAGTTAGCTACATACAAAATTGATATATCATAACAACACGGGGATTTTTGACAAATAGAATAAATTTCTTTTACAAAACACTTTGCAATTTTACTGTAAATAATAAAAAGAAAGTATATTTGTCTTTTTAAAATAAAATAAATTATGGCTTTACAAGAAGAGCTTGAGCAACAAGGTAATTGGTTATTTAGACACAGAAGCTATTTACCTTTAGTAGTTTTAATAATCGGTCTAATGGTATATCTTTTTAACAAATATTATAACGAAGAATATATATTTAATAAAGAACCTTACGAAAATTATCTACTATGGGGGTCGTTAATGGTTAGTTTGTGTGGTTTTTTTATTCGTGTTTATACAGTAGGATATACCCCAAAAAACACTTCAGGTAGAAATACCAAAGAAGGGCAAGTTGCTGAAGTTTTAAATACTAGAGGAATGTATTCTGTAGTAAGACATCCTTTATATTTAGGTAACTTTTTATTGTGGTTAGGTCCAGCAATGTTAACAGGACAGATTTGGTTTATTATATCTTTTATTCTTTTTTACTGGATATACTACGAAAGAATTATGTTTGCTGAGGAGCAATTTTTAAGGAAAATTTTTGGACAAAAGTATTTAGATTGGTCTGAAAACGTGCCTGCTTTTTTGCCAAAAATTAAAAATTTCAAAAAAAACAATCTTCTTTTTAATTGGAAAAAGGTCATCTATAAGGAAAGAAATGGTTTTTCAGCACTGTTTATTATTTTTTGTACTTTTGACATTTTGGGTAAAACTATCCAAGGCAGAACCGACTATAATTATTATCTGATTATTGTATGTGTTTTCGCTCTATTTATCCATATTTTACTAAAGATTCTAAAGAAAACAACCCGTTTATTTAGTGAGTAATGTATTGCACTATGCAATAATAATGTGAGTTTTTTACCTTTTAATAATAAATTCTTACACAATAGCGACTTTGTATAGATAATCAAGAGTAGGTTATAGTCTTATTATTCAAGCATAACCAATAGAATGACTTTATTTTTAATTGGTAAATGGTATTAGACCCTGATGTGTACGTGTATCACCTTAAAGTAACTTGTGTGGGCGGTTTAGAAAATCTAATAAAAGGGAACATCACTTTGTTGAAGTAAAGATAAATCAACGTTAATAAAATGTATTATAGTTTAGCTACATACAAAATTGATATATCATAACAACACGGGGATTTTTGACAAGTAGAATAAATTTCTTTTACAAAACACTTTGCAATTTTACTGTAAATA
>DQTE01000096.1 GCA_015662905.1 Crocinitomix sp.
AAATGCGGATAAAAAAGTAAAAGGGGTTAAACAAATTTATGAGTTACTTGATATAAAAAGCAAAGCTGAGTTAAAAATGAATGATTTTTATCAAATAGCTTTAAAGAGTTTAAACGAAATAAATTTATCGGCAACTAAAAAAGAACCACTTTTAAATCTTGCAAATTTTTTAATGGGGAGAGAAAATTAATCATTAAATCCTTACACCAAAAATACAGACATCATCTACTTGTTTGTAGTTTCCTTTCCATTTGTTAAAGAATGTTTTAAGTTTTTGATGTTGTTCCTTCATGGGTAAATGCTGAATATCAACCAGCAGTTTTCTTAATCGTTTAGTTTTCAGTTTTTTCCCGTACTCACCACCAAACTGATCGTAATAACCATCAGATGAAATATAAAGTGTGTCTCCCTTAACTAATTTATAGGTATGATTAGTAAAAGGGGTTAATTTTTCATATTTACCAACAGGTTGTCTGTCTGCTTTTATTTCTAAAATATGATGATTTTCAAATTCGTATAGTTTGACTTTTTGATTTCCTTTTGCATAGTTTTGGCTGTCTTTAAGTAAGCTATTGTCTCTAATTATCCAAAGAGGGTTATATGCACCCGCCCATTCAAGTGTAAGGTCTTTTATATTGACATAGCAAAAAGAGGTATCCATTCCGTCTCTGATGTTTTCACCACTTTTTTCAAATCTACTAATTAAACTTTGTCTTGCAAAATCTAATATTTTAGAAGGTGAGTTAATATCTTGTTCAATAACTGCTTCATGTAAAGTATCATAACAAATCATACTAACCATAGCCCCCGGTACACCGTGTCCTGTACAGTCGGAAGTAGAAAAAAACACTTTATTATCATTATCCTTAGTTTCTAAATAATAGAAATCTCCACTTACAATGTCTTTTGGTAAAAATAATACAAAGGCTTCATTAAAAACATCAAAAATATATTCAAATGGTGGCAGAATGGCATTTTGAACCCTTTGAGCGTAGGTAATAGATGCTGTTACTTCATTGTTTTTAATTTCAATGGTGTTTTTTTGCGCTTGTATTTTTTCAAATGATTCTTGTAATTTTTGTTCTGCTAAGCGTCTAAGATTAATTTGTTTTCGTAATTTTCTATTCCAGTAAACAAAGCTACTAAAAACTAACAAGGCTATGGCTAAAGCTATAGAGGCAATGGTCCATATTTTTTTCATATCTATTCCATAATCATACTTCACTGATGTCCAATTTTGGATGATTTTACTTTTTTCTTTTTGTGATATTTGATTTAAGGTTTTTTGAATAATATTTAATAGTATTTTATGGTTTTTAGAGACCCCCATTCTTATTTGGTTTTTTGGTAAGTCAGCAGGAGAGGCAATTTTTAAATTTTCGTAACCATTATAGTTTAAATAATGACTTATAACGGCTAAGTTTTCAACGGTGGCATCAGCTTTGTCAGATTGTACAGCCATTAAACAGGCATCCATACCATTTTCGTAAATAAAATTCGCATTAATATTTTGTGATTCAACCAAGTCAGTACTAAAAAAATCTTTAGGCATAACAATTGTTTTTCCGTTCAAATCTTTCAGTTCCCCCACAAAATCAGCATCTTTTTTTGTAACAATTACATAAGGGTACGTTATGTAAGGTTGGGTAAAATCAAGGAATTTATCTCTTTTTGTATTTTCTCCAATGGCAGGAATTAATAAAACTTCTTGATGTTGTATTAAATTTAATGACTCACTCCAAGATTTAATGTTTGGATATGGTTTAAAGTTTAATCCTGTTTTTTTAGAAATTAACTGTAAATAATCATTAGCAATACCTTGAAAAACACCTTCGCCATCAATAAAACTAATAGGTTTCCAATCAACATCATAGGCAAATAATACTTCTGGGTTATCCTCTATCCACTTTTTTTCAGTATCATTTAATGTTTGAGAGATTCCCATTAAATTAAACGATAACATTAAAACTGATATGGCTATTAGTTTATAAATCATATAATTTCTGCTAATATACATTTTTTTTGACTGTCTTGTAACTTTTAAAACTTTAAAGCGTCACATTATTAAACGAACAAATTTGTTGTAAAATAAAAAGATTAATAAAATAATTAAAATTAAAAAATATGAAAACAATAGTAACATCAATAGCGGTATTTCTTACTTTGAGTGTAAATGCCCAAACTGAGGTTGAGGAATCTCAAGACACAACACGTTTTAAAATTGTAGGAAGCGAAATTATTATCATTTCAAAAACAAAAAACACTGGAGAAGCAGGTGATACAATAAAAATTGAAGATAGTACACATACCGAATGGAGCATTGAAAAGCATAAAAAGTACGACAGTTTTGGGCATTGGTCGGGCATAGAAATAGGAATGAATACAATGTTGAATACATCAGGAAATAACTCGTTTAATCAAAAGTATTTAGAAATTGACCCTAATCAATCTTGGAGTTTTAGTTTTAATTTTAATGAAATTACAATTCCTTTTAAAACACCACATGTTGGCTTAGTATCTGGTTTTGCATTTGAGCATTCAAGGTATGGTTTTAAAAATGATTACCTTTTAAACGCTAATTCGGACTCAACATGGGCAATGATTGATTCTAACCAAACTTATTTAAAAAACCAACTTAGAACATGGAGTTTTAATGTGCCTTTATTATTAGAATTTAACACGTCTAAGTACAATAAAAATAATGTATATTTGAATTTAGGCGTAATAGCAGGTGTGCGATTTGGAACTAAAACCTTTAGAAAATATGAAACTAACGGTGGTGTGCAAAAAGATAAATTTAAAGGACGTTATAATATAAATCCATTTAATTTGTCTGCGACTGCAAGAGTAGGGTACAAAAATGTAGGTTTATTTGTTAACTACAGCTTGTTACCTCTTTTCGCCTCAGGGGCTACAGAACTTGCTTATCCACTTACTTTTGGAATAAGAATAGGGTAAGAGAATGGTATAATCTATCCTATTAAAAGACTACTTTTTTACCTATAACATAGAAAGAGAGTAGTTTTTTCATAGGGTTAACCCTCAACTGATTGTTATTAGGTTGGGGGTTTTTGCTATAAACATGTATAAACATTATATTATAAAAGGTCGTTTAAATTAAAAATAAACTAAAATCCAAGCTAAAGGCTCGTACATTGAACGTAAAGCTTTTAACGTTTTAATGATTTCATCAGCATCATTACTTTCACTAATAATGATATAATATCTATTATTATTTTTGTTAAAAACCACTTTAGAATTTGGATACATTAATTTAATCCTTTTATTATCGTTAAGGGCGTATTTTTTTTCCGAATAAACCCCTCCAATAAGATAAAAAGCTGAATCTAAAGGTTGATTGTCAAGATTTAATAAATAGTAGTTTTCAGATTGAAATAAATGTCTTGATTTACTTTTTATTAAAGCATCTCTATCCTGTCCATTACAAATAATGGCAAACAGTAATGATATTGTAAGTAATACATTTTTCACGTACACGGTAACATTACTGCAAAAGTAATACCTTTTATTTAATAATTTCAACCCTTTTTGTAATCAAGGCATTAGATTGTGTGATTTTGATGATATATATACCCTGTTGTAAATGGTCAATATTTATTGTAGATGTAGTGCTTATAGTTTGATAAATCAATGTACCATTCATAGAAAAAATTTGAATATTAGAATTTAATTCAAGACCTTTAATTTGAAAAGATGATGATGAAGGGTTTGGAAATACTGCAATTGAATTTGAGTTACTATTAAGATCGTCAACACTAACAGCAGGATAGTTGTCTATTAAATCCCAACGGTAATTTTCTATCACACCCCTCATTAAATCTCTTTGTCCTAAGGTAAAAGCCACTTGACACCCTTCAGGTGAATAATCCATATAATTTTCCTGCATATTAGGTAAATCACCCAGTACCCCAATATTATCAGTACATGTATTAACCAAAGTGTCACAAGTAGTAATAGTTTGCGAATTTGCGTCAGCATTAGGTGTATCATCTATACCATCTTCTTGTGTACAATCACCATCACCCCATATATGTCTTAATCCAAGGTAATGTCCTACTTCATGAACACAAGTCCTCCCTCTAAAATCAACACTTCCGCCATTGCCATCACTCAGTTGTACCGGATTGTTACTGCCAAATGCTTGATATTGAATAACAACACCATCACTCATTCCAATAGTGGAACCGGCAGGCCAGTTGGGTAAATTTGCAGGAGGCGTAGCGTAGCCCATAATTGCTGTAAATCCAAAAACTGATAGGTCACCCACCCAAATATTCAAATATCTTGACTGGTCCCAAGGGTCATGACCACCATTTGCAGTTGATTTAATTCTTTCTAGCCCGCTCATATCGCCCGTTATAATGCCTATATCACCAAATTCTGTAATACTGGTTTGTGTTCTTGTTATACCTGTAGTTGAAAGTCCGTCAGGCCCTATTGTTGCCAATTCAAATTGAATATTTGTTGAGCCAACTATGGTGTTAAAAGTATCTCTTAAATTAACGGTGTCTGTATTTGTAAACCCAAAGGCTTCATTTAGCACTTGAATTTGATTAAAAATAACAGAATCAGGAATATTTTCATCTGTACTGTTATACACTACATGAACTACAACAGGAATTGTATATATAGTAGCTCTGTCATGAGACACATTGTCTTTGGCTCTATAAAAAGCCTCATTGATGTTTTGTAAATATCCAGGGGTTAATGTTTCTTGATGTTGTGCAGCTTCATAAGTACCACAACGCTTCATTTCTAACTGAGCATTTAAGCTAAACCCTAAAAGTATAAAGAAACCTAAGTGAAAAAATTTATTCATTTTATAAGATGTTTTTGTTATGTAATAATTGTTTTCCAGCAAATATAATTAGATATATTGATTTTGGATACTTGTTTTATATAGGTGGGATTATTCTGTTTTTATAGGGGCATAAAAGAGTTATTTGGTTGTAGGTTTTAAGTAAAAAACTAAATTTAGACTCTTTCACGTTTACTGTTAATGATTAGTTTTAAACAAATTTATTAACTTTACGCTATTATTAAATAGCATAAATCATGATTGGAAAATTACAAAAACAATTACAAGAAGAATTACAGAGCATAAAAGAAGCTGGATTATATAAAGAAGAACGAATTATAGTAACACCACAAGGGGCTGAAGTAAAAGTAGATTCTGGAGAGGAAGTTATTATAATGTGTGCTAATAATTATTTAGGATTATCCTCACATCCAAAAGTCATAGAAGGTTCTAAAAAAGCTTTAGACACCCATGGATATGGAATGTCATCAGTAAGGTTTATATGTGGAACACAAGATATTCATAAAGCGCTAGAGAAAAAGATAGCCGATTTTTTAGGCATGGAAGATTCTATATTGTATGCAGCTGCCTTTGATGCTAACGGTGGTATCTTTGAGCCTTTGTTTACAAAAGAAGATGCTATCATCTCAGATGAGTTAAACCATGCTTCTATAATAGATGGTGTAAGACTATGCAAAGCTCAACGTTATAGATATAAAAATTCCGACATGGAAGACTTGGAAAAGCAATTAATTGAAGCCCAAGCTCAACGCAACAGAATTATTGTAACTGATGGCGTGTTCTCTATGGACGGCTACATTGCAAAATTGGACAAAATTTGTGATTTAGCGGAAAAATATGATGCTTTGGTTATGGTAGATGATTCTCATGCTACGGGGTTTATTGGTAAAACAGGAAGAGGAACACATGAGTATAATAATGTGATGGGGCGTGTAGATATTATTACTTCAACTTTGGGTAAAGCCTTAGGGGGAGCAATGGGAGGTTTTACAGCTGCTAAAAAAGAAATTATTGATATGTTGCGCCAACGCTCAAGACCTTATTTATTTTCAAATTCACTATCACCAGCCATTGTTGGAGCTGCAATAGAAGTATTTAATTTATTGAGTTCTACAACAAATTTAAGAGATAAACTGGAGTCAAACACAAAATATTTTAAAGAAGGCGTTAAAAAAGCAGGTTTAGAAATTAGAGAAGGAGACTCTCCTATTGTTCCAGTGATGTTATATGATGCTAAAGTTGCTCAAGAATTTGCTGACAAATTATTAGATGAAGGTATTTACGCTATTGGGTTTTTCTATCCTGTAGTTCCTAAGAACTTAGCAAGAATAAGAGTTCAAATTTCTGCTGCGCATACAACACAACAACTAGATAAAGCCATTGCTGCCTTCGAAAAAGTAGGTAAAGAACTCGGTGTAATAAAATAAACATAATCATTTTAAGTGGGAGATATTTATTTTATTGATAGAAAAACAGGCAAGATTGTCAAAGAAAAAGTTCCTGGCAGTAAAACCATGTCTTTTTTATATGGTAAGAAAAGGGCAGGGAAATTAAATTTGTTTTTACTGTTTAAACGCAAATATCTTTCGCTGTTTGGTGGATTGATGATGAAGTGGTCTTATTCTAAAAGAAAAATACCAACTTTTATTAAAGAACACCAGTTAAATATGGATGACTTTGAAGTTCCTGAGAAAGGATTTAAAAATTTCAATCAGTTTTTTTACAGAAAATTAAAAGAGGATAAAATAAATATTGAAGAAGGGGTAGTCTCTCCTGCTGACGGGAAGATAGTTGTTTTTAATATAGTTGATGATTGTTATAAATTTTATATAAAGGATTGTAGCTTTGATTTACACACTTTTTTAAAAGACGAATTTTTAGCAAAAAAATACAAAGGAGGTGCCATGGCTATAATACGTTTAGCACCAGCAGACTACCATAGATTTCATTTTCCTTTTGATGGCGTACCCACGACATCTAAAAAGATAAAGGGATATTATTATTCAGTTTCGCCTATAGCTTTGCAACAGAATATGCGCATTTTTTGTGAGAACAAAAGAGAGTATTCAATATTAAAAACCCAAGAGATTGGAGATATATTATACTGTGAAGTGGGTGCTACCTTAACAGGAAGTATTGTACAAACCTACATCCCAAATCAACCCATGAAAAAAGGTGATGAAAAAGGACATTTTGCTTTTGGCGGTTCAACTGTAGTGTTGTTATTTGAAAAAAATAAGATTAAATTTAATCAAGACTTAATTGAACATACCGCAAAAGGCTATGAAACATCTATTAAAATGGGTGAACAAATCGCAGAGGCATTATAAATAGATTTTCTAAAAAAGGTCTATAATAAATCAATAGACCTTTTGTTTTCAAGTTACATTAAGTAAATACATCCTAT
>DQTE01000303.1 GCA_015662905.1 Crocinitomix sp.
CGTTCCCAACTTTCTTCTCTTTTTGTTTTGTAATAATCATCTATATATATCAGTCCTTCTAAATAGTAAGTTTCTGCCAAATGAGGGTTAATCATTTGAGCCCTATCTAAATAAAACGTTGCTTTAGCTGGATTGTCTAAATAAGCATAAACTCTACCTAAACCTAAAAACCCTAATGGATTTAAGGAATCTGCGGTAATGGCATATTTATAATGCATAGTTGCCTCCTCTAATTCTAATTTTGATAATAATAAATCTGCATAGGTTATTCTATATTCAACTGTTGTTGTATCACGACTAATTACCTCCTGCATATCCAACAAGGCATTATTTAAATCCCCCTGTCTAATTAAAAACTTTGCCCTGTTATACCAATTTCTTGGTTGATTGTAGTTTGTTTGAATTTGGCGCGTAAAAAAATCTAAAGAATCCTCTACCGATAATGTTTTTTTAAGTGTGTCACTTTTGATATTATTATTTTTAGTATTGTTATCAGACGGTGTACTGTCACAACTATACATCACAAAAAAGAATCCAATAAGAATAAATACAACGTTTTTCATTTATCAATTTTTTTTTCAAAAATACAAGTTTAGATATTAATATCTGTTATTTTATTACATAAATTTACCTCTCATTTTGTAGGGTTCTATGAAAAAATCTAAAAAATATACCATAAAAAGGTGGTAAAACAAAAAGAATAGATTTTCTACCTCACTATATAAATTTAACCTTATGAATTGCAAGTTTATCGCATAATGATAACATAAAAAACTTTTGTGATAAAAATCAACCCGTATTATTTTAAATACCATAAACAAATTGTTATTTTTGCTAAAATTCTGAATTTTGATAGATTTACTAATAGGTGGAATAGGTTTAGGCTTAATGCTAAGTATAATGCTTGGGCCTGTTTTCTTTATTATATTAGACACTAGCATCAAAAAAGGAATAAAATCAGCCTTATTTTTAGACTTAGGTGTATTAATTTCTGATATAATGTATATCAGTATTGCCTATATTTTTGTAAATCAAGTCACTAAATTACAAGAAGGGGACAATGCCTCTTGGTTATTAGTTGTTGGAGGGGGAATTTTTGTAATTTTTGGTGTTTTAACCCTTAAAAAAAAGAATCCAAAAATAAATAAAAACGCTATTAAACCAAGCGATTTAAAATCAAATAATTACTTTACAACCACTGTAAAAGGCTTTTTTTTAAACGCAGTAAATCCTGGTGTTTTATTTTATTGGTTAACAATTATAAGTACTTTGAGAGGAAAAGAAAAACTGTTTGGTCTAAATGAAAATTTCACTGTTTTACTTTATTTATTGGTTATTTTATTAACTTTTTTTAGTATTGATATTCTAAAAATTGTGTACGCAAACAAACTAAAAAACATATTAACGCCAGCTTGGCTACAAATTATAAATAGAGTGCTTGGAATTATTTTAATATGTTTTGGAATTATTTTTCTCTTAAAAGGAATTTTAGCAATTACAAACACAACATTGTAACTAACAATAAAATATAAGTTATAACAAAAACTATCACATCAATGAAATTTATTTTAACACTTACGCTTTTATTTTTTATTACAGGTTTTTCTGAGGCACAAAACCTAAAGAAACCTATTTTACACACTGCTTATTGGGATTTTGAAAAAACAAAACCAATGGAGCGCGGTTTTTATTATCAAGATAATTTTACTGGCCCAACAACTTTAGAACATGGCAAATGGACTTATTGGAATAAAAAAGGAAAGGTTACGGAAATAAGAAACTACCATAAAGGAAAACTTAACGGAGAAGTTATTTCCTTTTATATGAATGGGCAACCAAAAGAAAGAGGTTTTTTTAAATTAGACGTTCCTGATAGTCTTTATCAATCTTTTTTTGAAAATGGACAAATAAAAACTGAAGGTTTTTATAAAATGGGGCAACCTGTTGGCAATTGGATTACTTACTACGAAAATGGCTATCATCAAAAAGAAGAATACTATGAGGACAGCTTAGTTTATGTTAAAAATTATTGGTTACCTGATTCTACACAGACTTTAAAAGATGGAAATGGTAAAACTTTTACCTGGTTTAAAAGCAATGGACAATTTCAAGAAATTTACAATTATAAAGACGGAATAAAAGACGGTCCTTTTGAAGAGTACAATGTTTATGGTAGAAAACTAGTAACTGGTAAATACAAAAACGGTGAAAAAGATGGAGAGTGGACATTTGTATATTACACAGGCGACCTTGACCGTAAAATGAATTATAAAAATGGACAACTTAATGGCGCATATATTAAATACTATGACAATGGTCAAATAAATGTTAAAGGCAACTATGTAGATGGGGAAAAAGATGGGCATTGGCAATGGTTTACAAATGTAGGAACCATTGATATGGAGGGAGACTTTAAAAATGGATTACAAGACGGTTATTGGGTATATTGGTATGCAGGCGATACTATTCACAAAGAATATGAAGGACATTTTAAGGCGGGTAAACGCCACGGAAAATGGAATTTTTATTATGCTAACGGAAATAAATGGAAGGAAGGGATTTATATTGAAGATCTTGAAGATGGAAAATGGACGACTTGGTGGGAAAATGGTAATATATTAAAAGAGGGACAATTTGTTGCCGGAAAAGAAGATGGGCATTGGGTTCAATATTTTGAAAATGGAGACGTAAAAAATGAAGCCGACTTTTCTTTAGGACGTCTAAATGGTGAATGGAAATCATACTACAAAAAAAACAAAATACATATTATAGGGCATTATGAAAATGATTTAAAAATTGGAAATTGGAAAACCTATTCAGAAAAAGGTAAGTTATTAGAGGATGGAGACTATAAAATTATCACGTATAAAAAACACGTCAAATACGGTCCTTTTTCTAACAGAAAATTAAAAGAAAGTGTGAGAACTGGTCACTGGGTGTGGTACTCTCAAAAAGATGGAAAAAAAACCTATGAAGGAGATTATAAAAATGGAAAAGAAGAGGGAACGTGGATATATTATTACCCTGGTGGAACTAAAGCAATGCAAACCATTCAATACAAAAAAGGTCGCTTAGATGGAAAAATGACAACCTATAAATGGAGGCCACATAGGGTAACTTCTGAAATAGAATACAAAAAGGGCTTAAAAGACGGAAAAGCCGTTTTTTATGATAAAAGAGGTAGAAAGGCCATTGTAAAATATTTTAAGGAAGGCATTGAAGTTAAAGAAGACGGGAAGCCAGTCCATTTTCAACCTTAGTTTTTAAAACTAAATCGCCTGTTTATCTACTATTTTAAATGGTTTATCTCTATTTTTTACTGTTAAATCTTGTTTGTTAAAAAATAAATGTGTAACATTGTCACAATTATTAACACAAAACTTTTAAAAATTATGTTTGTACTTATTATCTATTTAGCAATTTTAGTAATTGTGATTGCTGGTATATGGAAAGCCTTTGAAAAAGCAGGTCAACCTGGGTGGGCAGCTATAGTCCCATTTTATAACCTTTATATTATTTTAAAAATAGCAAATAAACCAGGTTGGTGGATATTGTTATTTTTGATACCATTAGTTGGTATTATTATTGCAATAATTGTAATGATTGAATTTGCTAAAGCCTTTGGTAAAGACACTGGTTTTGGTGTTGGGTTAGCTCTATTAGGGTTTGTGTTTTTCCCTATTTTAGGATTTGGTGACGCTCAATATCAAGGAGCTACAAATACAAATGATGAGATTTTAGACGAAATTTAATTCTTATCTAAAAAAAAAACCGTTACAATAAAGTAACGGGTTTTTTTATGCAGTCTTTTTTAAGGTTATATCTAATTTATTAGCATTTTATCGCTAACTTCAATTTGTTAAATACCATTTTTACAATTACCTTTATCCTGTGAATTTGAACCTATCTATAAAAAACATAACAAAAATTGTTAAAGGCAAGTTAGTTAGTACAGAAAAAACAAAAGAACCTTTGATTCAAAATGTTATTATTGACAGTCGTTCCCCGCTTATTAGTGGAAACTCTGTTTTTTTTGCATTAAAAGGCAACCGTTATGATGGTCACCAATTTTGTAATGATTTTATAACTAAAGGCGGAAAGGTTGTTATAGTTTCTAAAAGACAAAACTTAAACGCTGGATATCAAATTGTAGTGGATAATGTATTAAAAGCTCTGCAACAACTTGCCCAATATCACCGAAAACAATTTGACATTCCTATTATTGGCATAACTGGAAGTAACGGAAAAACCATTGTAAAAGAATGGTTGTATCACGTATTAAAAGATGATTTTAACATTTGTAGAAGTCCTAAAAGTTATAACTCTCAAATAGGTGTAGCTCTTTCTATTCTACAACTCAACCCACAACATCAAATTGGTATATTTGAAGCAGGCATTTCAAAACCAAATGAAATGGACACCCTTGAAAGAATGATTCAACCAACAATTGGTGTTTTTACTGGTTTAGGTGATGCGCACCAACACAATTTTGAGTCTTTGGAACAAAAAAGAAAAGAGAAATATAAATTATTTAAAAACTGTCCATTAGTTATTGATAATACCGTAAACAATTATAATTTATCTTCACTTCCTTTATCAGATTCCATATCTTTACTCAACATTAACATAGTTTTCAATACTGCTTGTATTTTTGCTGATACCAATACTTTAATGGAAAGATTAAAAACATTACCTAAAATATCAATGCGTTTAGAAAAAATGGAAGGAAGAAACGGTAATGTTATCATCAATGACGCTTATTCATTAGATGAAACTTCATTAGAAATTGGATTAAAACTTTTAAAAACAACAGCGTATCAAAATCAGCCTAAAATATTATTTATTTCCCCTTCTAAAGTTTTTAACATAACCAAAAATATTATTAAATTACTTAACTCAAAACTTATAGATAAAATTGTTTGGATTGGACCATTGAAACCACCAAAAATAGATACACCTATTCATTATTTTTCAACCGTAAACGAATATAAATCCACACCAATAACGTTTATTAATGCTGTACTCTTATTTACCGGTTCTAGAAGTCAAAAAATTGAACAATTAATTCCAAATTTTTTAATAAAAAATCACATTACTAAACTTACCATTAATTTGAACGCTGTAAAACACAATTTGAATTATTTTAAAAGTAAACTTAAACCTAATACACTTATACTTGCAATGGTCAAAGCTCAATCTTATGGTGGTGGAATTGTTGAAATGGCTAAATTTTTAGAACAACAACAAATTGACTATTTAGGTGTAGCTTACGCTGATGAAGGGGTAACGTTAGTCAAACATCAAGTTTCTTTACCAATTTTGGTAATGAATCCTGAAAAAGATGCATTTAATGATATTATTAAACATAAACTTGAACCTTCAATTTATAGTTTAAATCTCTTAGATGAATTTATTAGATTTTTAATTTTAAAAGGTATTAAAAATTACCCCATACACATAAAGTTAGATACAGGTATGCACCGTTTAGGGTTTACCCAAAGCAATATTAAAGAACTATTAAACACTTTAAATACACAGCCAGAAGTTTACGTCAAATCTGTGTTCTCTCACCTAGCAGTAGCTGATGATTTAAAAGAAAAACACTTTACCAAAACACAAATTAAAGTCTTTAAAACACAAATTAACATAATTAAAAACGTAATTGGTTACGACTTTATTAAACATATCTCTAATTCATCTGCAATAATCAATTTTCCAAATGCAAACTTTGATATGATAAGGTTAGGTATAGGCTTATATGGGTTGATTGAAAATATTGAAAACAAAACTGAAAACGCTTTTTCATTTACTACTCAAATTTCTCAAATTAAAACCGTTAAAAAAGGAGAAAGTGTGGGCTACTCACGTGCTTTTGTCGCAAAAACCAACACAAAAATAGCCATAGTACCTGTTGGTTACGCTGACGGGCTAAGACGAGAACTAAGTCAAGGAAAATGGCAATTATTTGTAAACAATAAAAAAGCAAAAATCTTAGGAAACATTTGTATGGATATGTGTATGATTGACATCACGCATATAAATTGTAAAGTTGGTGATGAGGTTGAGGTTTTTGGTCAACAGCAAACCATTTTTGATATGGCTAAAACACTAAATACCATTCCTTATGAAATTATAAGTTCTATTTCTAACCGGGTACACAGAATATACGTTGAGGAATAGATGATTCATTAATAAATAAATTAGTTACTTTTGTTGGTTAAATCACTAATTTTGGTATGTTAAAACTTTTTTTGACACTTCTGTTTTTATGTCTCTTTGCACCAATAAATGCACAAAAACATCTAAAGGCAACATCAATAAATGCTAAAATAAAGATTGATGGCGTTTTAGATGAAACTTACTGGAATGAGACTGAAACAGCTACAGATTTTATTCAAACCGAACCTGTGTTTGACGCCAAATGCTCTCAAAAAACTGAAGTAAAAGTTATCTACAACCAAACATCTATATTCATTGGTGCAACATTATATGATGTGTCAAAAGATAGTATAACAACCACCCTATCTAACCGTGACGATTATGGAAATGCTGACAATTTTACTGTGGTGATTGATACCTATGGCTCATCTACCATTGGCTTTGTTTTTGGTGTGACTTCTGCTGGTGTTCAAATCGACGAGCTCACATCTGCATCAGGTACAGATAGAAATTGGAACGCTGTTTGGGAAAGTAGCGTAAAAGTACACCAAAACAAATGGGTGATAGAATTAGAAATACCTTATTCTGCAATTAGATTTCCTAACGTTAATCAACAAAATTGGAGAGTTAATTTTAAACGTGGCATTAGAAGATATAGAGAAGAAAGCTATTGGAATAAATACGACCCAACTGGTGTTAATTTTTTAAGTCAATTAGGATATTTAGATAATGTTAAAGGGATAGAATCGCCAATTAGACTTGCTTTTTTGCCCTACGTATCAGCTTACGTTGAAAACTATAATCAATCTACATCTACAACTTTTAATGGAGGAATGGACTTAAAATATGGCGTTAATGATGCGTTTACTATTGATATGACCTTAATTCCAGATTTTGGTCAAGTTCAA
The DNA here is from genome assembly GCA_015662905.1 of Crocinitomix sp. Lineage (GTDB taxonomy): Bacteria > Bacteroidota > Bacteroidia > Flavobacteriales_D > Crocinitomicaceae > Putridiphycobacter. Next base: position 7,068 of record DQTE01000303.1, read on the forward strand.
TTTGACAATCAAGTATTGAATTTATCTCCATTTGAAGTAAGATATAATGAACGCAGACAATTTTTTACCGAAGGCACAGAGCTGTTTAACAAAGCTGGTTTATTTTATTCAAGACGCATTGGGTCAACACCTATTAACATAAACAAAATTAGTATCGATAGTAATGAAATCATAACATTCAACCCTTCTACAACCCCATTGATTAACGCTTCTAAATTTTCTGGCAGAACAAAAAAAGGATTAGGAATAGGTATATTTAACGGACTTACAAAATCAACTCAAGCATTTATAGAAGATACTGTTACAAACCTAAAAAGAGAAATTGAAACCTCACCAATCACCAATTATAACGTTTTGGTTTTTGACCAAAACTTAAAATATAATTCAACAGTAACATTTACAAACACTTCTGTTTGGCGAGCAGGTAAAACTTATGATGCAAATGTATCTGCCTTAAGTTTTGATTTATTTACAAAAAAAGGAACATATAATGTATTTGGAAATATCAATGTATCTCAAATTTATGATGTTACAAATGTATTTGGATACCGTAGTGATATTTCTTTTGATAAATCATCTGGCAATTTTCAATTTGGATTAGATTATTCTATGGCAGATGATAAATACAATCCAAATGATTTAGGATTTTTGAGACGAAATAATTTTGAAAATTATACCATTGACTTATTTTATAACACCTATAAACCTTTTTGGCGTCTATTTAGAACTTGGTCGGGTTTGGCTATTAATTACAATAAACTTTTTAGCCCAAATGTTTTTGTAAACTCTGGTGTTAATCTATTTGCTGGCGGATTATTTAAAAACTACTTAGCGGCTGGTATTAATTTTAACCAAGTTAGTATAACGTATGATTATTTTGAGGCAAGAATAACAAATAGAAAATTCATTATTCCTTCAGCGCTCAATGGTGGAGGGTTTATTTCGACCAATTATGCTAAAACATTTGCTTTTGATTTTAGAATAAATTACACCCAATACAACAGTAATAGAAGTGCAACAAGTATTAATATCAGTCCAAGGTATAGGATTTCTGATAAATTAATGATTATTTATACTACCAATTATAATTTGTCTAAAAACGAAAGAGGATTGGCGTTAACTCAATATTATTCGTCTGTGTTTTGGAATGAATCTGACCCTGTTTTTGGTCAAAGAGACAGACAAACAATAACAAATAGTATAGAAGCAAATTATATTTTTACTAACCGAATGGGACTGTCTTTTAAATTAAGACATTATTGGTCTAAGGTAGAGTACAGCGATTTTTTTGTGTTAAATAATGACGGTACACTAAGTGATATTGTCTATACTGGGTTATCTAATGACAATCAGTCTTTGCACAATACTAATTTTAATGCTTTTACCATTGATATGGCTTACGTTTGGGTGTTTAGACGTGGTAGTGAGTTGAGTTTGGTCTGGAAAAACTCCGCATTTACATCAAACAATACTGTATCATTTAATTATTCTGAGAATGTTACTGACTTATTGGCTCAACCTTTTACCAATAGCATTTCTCTTAAAGTCCTTTACTATATAGACTATTTTACAACTAAAAATCAGCTTAGTAAAACGTAAAGTCCTACCCTAATTTTTCTTTAATTTCATTAAGCGTATCTTTAACCTCATTCAAATCAAAAGAGGTTACCAATTTTATACGATAATCTTTAAAATGAGGTATGCCCTTAAAATAATTTGAATAATGTCGTTTCATCTCATTTATAGCAAGAATTTCTCCTTTCCATTTAATTGACATTTCAAGATGTTTTAACGCTACATCTGCCCTTTCTTTAATGGTAGGCGGCGCTAACTCTTGACCTGTTTTTATATAATGTTTTATTTCGTTAAAAATCCAAGGGTTACCTATAGCGGCTCTGCCAATCATTATGCCATCAACGCCATATTTTTGTTTATATTCTACAGCTTTTTGAGGAGAATCAATATCTCCATTTCCAAAAATAGGAATTTTAATCCTATGGTTGTCTTTTACTGCTTTAATAAGCGTCCAATCCGCCTGCCCTTTGTACATTTGTTTTCGTGTTCTACCGTGAATTGATAAGGCTTCAATTCCTACATCTTGCAACCGTTCAGCTACTTCTACAATATGTTTACTATCTTCATCCCACCCCAAACGTGTTTTTACTGTAACGGGTAAATTGGTCATTTCAACAATAACTTTGGTCATTTTAACCATTTTAGGAATGTCTTGTAAAATTCCAGCACCAGCACCCTTACAAGCAACTTTTTTTACGGGACAACCATAATTGATATCAATAATGTCAGGATTTGTTTGTGCAACTATTTCTGTTGTCTTTTTCATAGATTCAATGTCGTGACCAAATATCTGAATACCAATAGGACGCTCATATTCATATATATCAAGCTTCATAACCGATTTTGCAGCATCACGAATTAAACCCTCTGATGAAATAAACTCAGTGTACATTAGGTCGGCACCATATTGCTTACATAAAGCCCTAAATGGCGGATCACTAACATCTTCCATTGGTGCTAATAAAAGTGGAAAATCTCCTAAATCTATATTTCTTATTTTTACTGACATTGTTGCAAAAGTAAAAAATTGAATCTTTTATGCGATTGTTTTTTTGTTTTAATATTGAAAAGTGAAGAGCTCAACTTTTTAGCGTTTACCAAAAAATTTAAAAATCATACCATAAAGAGCAAAAAACTAAAAATTTATGAAAAAATATGAATTGTAGGCAACAAAATAGAGTGTGGTTTTATAACCCCTATTTGAACTTTAAAATTAGCTTTAAATAATCATAAGCCTCATTAACTTTTTGATATTTTTGTTTGGCCTGTCTTTTAAATTCAGCATCTAAATGTATAATCTTATCAGGGTGATATAATAATACCATTTTTCGATATGCTTTTTTAATTTCCTTAACTGTACTTTTCTCGGGCAATCCTAAAATAGAGTATGACAATTGAAGTTTTCTTGTGTTTGAAGTTTGTTTAGAAGTTGTTTCACTATCTTGTTTTTTATAAAACTTTTTTTCTCTTTTATCGTTTTGATTTTCAGTTATAAAAGAATGGGTGCCTAATAAGGATTTTAAAATTGTTAAGTGTAAACTAAATCCGCTACAAATCTCTTTTAATGCTTTAAATTCTTTATCAGACAAAAAACCATCAATGGTTGCAAGTTTAATTAGGTAATTTAAAATTTGTATTTTAGTGCGTTCATCTTCCTCATAATCAATTTTATTTACTGCTCTCTTTATATTAATTTGCTTAGTCAAAAATACCGACAACAATTTTTTACTTTTATAAAGCTCTTTTTTACCAAAATTTTTTTCAAGAAACCAGTGTACAAAATTTATTTCTTTTTGAGTAATATCACCGTCTATAGACATTACATAAGCGGTTAACAACATCAACTCTTGTCTATAAGATTTTCTGTATGAAGTCACATCAAGAACAATCTTATTAGTCCATATGAAATAAACAAAAACAATTAATACTGATATTATAAGATAAAACATTCTGTACCAAATATAAATAATTTTATCATTTAAAAACAATAAGGATTAAAATATCGTTTATTACATATTTATGGTAATGTATCTTAACTCACAAATACATTTTAAAAATCTTTTTACCTTTACAAAAAAGATGATATGAAAAATATACTTTTAACTTTTACTTTTTTTAGTTTACTAACTATAAGTTGTAAAAAACTTGATAAAAAGACTCAGTTTGACATAGAAAATACAACACAATCTACAATTGAGTCAATTATTGGAGTAAATTTACCTTTTGATATTCCTACACCTACTATAACCACAAATATAGAGCAAGAAATGGAAGAGCATAATAGTCGAAAAGATTTAATTGAATATGCCAACTTAAAGGAATTAAAGTTAAGCATAAGTTCTCCTACAACCTCAGACTTTGATTTTTTAAATGATATGGAAATTTTTATAAGAGCTGATGGCTTATCAAAAAACAAAATTGCAGAAATTCACGATATCCCAGAAACGCAATTAAAAGAATTAAACCTGAACGTTATTCCAGATGTTGATTTACAAAACTATATAAAGTCAGATAAGTACTATTTAGACATTACTGTAAAAACAGACAAAATTCTTCTACAAGACGTAACCATTGACATATACTCTAAGGTGTTTATAGATGCCAAAATTTTAGGCATATAGTTTTTTGTCTTAATGTCCACGCTCTCCCATTTTAATGAAAATGTTTTTTGGTTCAGTAAAAAAATGTAACGCTTCAAATCCTCCTTCTCTTCCAACACCTGAAGCCTTTACTCCACCAAAAGGAGTTCTCAAATCTCTAACTAACCAAGAATTAATCCATACAATGCCTGCTTGTACAACATCTGCAACCCTATGTGCCTTGGTTAAATTTTCTGTCCAAATAGTAGCAGACAAACCATACTGCGTGGAGTTAGCCATCATTAAAACTTCTTCTTCTGTATCAAAAGGCGTTATGGTAACAACAGGACCAAAAATTTCTTCTTGATTAACCCTGCATTTATAATCTAATCCTTCAATTACCGTTGGTCTTATATAGTATCCGTCTTCGTATTCGCCCTCTAAAAATACTTGTGTGCCTCCGCTTAATATAGTTCCTCCCTCCTCTTTTGCTAAATCAATATAGGATAGGATTTTCTCCATGTGAGATTTAGACACAACAGCGCCTAAACGGGCGTCAGGGTCGGTGGGATAAGACACCTTTGTTTTGTTAACTTTTGCAACAAAAGCCTGTTTAAACTTATCGTAAATAGGTCTTTCAATAAAAATTCTTGAGCCACACAAACAAATTTGACCTTGATTTGCAAAAGAAGAACGTAATGTAGTACTAAGTGCTTTATCAAAGTCACAATCTGCAAAAATAATATTTGGGTTTTTTCCCCCTAATTCTAATGACAACTTTTTGAACATAGGCGCAGCAATGCTAGCAATAGTTTTTCCTGTTTGAGTTCCACCTGTAAATGAAATGGCTTTAATTTTAGGATGTCTTGTTATGGCATCACCTACATTTTGACCCAATCCATGAATTATGTTTAATACCCCTTTGGGCATTCCTGCATCAATACATGCTTTTGACAATAAAAAAGCGGTCATAGGTGTAATTTCAGATGGTTTAGCAACAACACAGTTTCCTGCTGCTAATGCTGGAGCTATTTTCCAAGTAAACAAATAAAGCGGTAAGTTCCAAGGCGAAATACACCCAACCACACCCAGTGGTTTTCTAACCGTATAATTCACTCCAACACCCTCCATATAGTGTGATTCAGAAGCGTAATGAAGAATTGCTGTTGCAAAAAACTTAAAATTACTTACTGCTCGTGGAATATCAACAGCTTTGGCTAAACTAATTGGCTTTCCATTGTCTAGTGATTCTGCTATAACAAACTCATCCATGCGCTCTTCTATTAAATCTGCAACTTTTAACATAATATCAGAACGTTGTTCTTTTGGCATATTTGACCATGTTTCAAACGCTTTCTCTGATGCTTTAACAGCGATTTCAACATCCTCCTTGTCAGATGATGGTATTTGTGAATATACTTTTCCTCTGCTAGGGTCAATATTGTCTATATAATGTTGATTTTTAGGGTCAATTAATTCACCATTGATATAATTTTTAATCTTAATCATTTTTTGTCATTTTAGGGCTTAAAGGTACTAATTTTGAAATTAAAAATAAGAAGACAAAAGTTTATTACCTTAAATCCTCAAGTATGTTCGTAACAAAAAGTCAAAATGTATATAAGAACTTTACTATGTAGTAAAATCACGAACACCAATAAAAAAACAAAAAAAAACGGTGAGTAATTGGTGTAGCGCAGTTTTGAGACACGCAAACATAGCATTAGTTCTCCCTATACAGACGAAGACAGGTGGTGATAGCATTTACCAATTGAAATTATATAGATATAAAAAGATTTGGACTCATAAACGTTATTTTAGTTAACTAACTACAACATACAACACATTATTTAATAACATATAAAATATCTTTTAATCTTTAAAATTACAACTTAGTCTAAAAAATAATTTTTTTTAACAACTATTCACTAATTATTACGTAATTTACAGTGTAAAATAGAAACAACTTGATAAAATTTAAAACCATATTATTTTTAACAATTCTATTGATATTTTCTAATGTAAGCTTTAGCAATGAAAAATTTGTTAAAGTTAAAGGAATATTAACAGAGCAATCTACAAATCAACCTATTAAAAACTTTAAAGTTAAGGTGGTTTTAGATGGCATAGATTCAACAGAAACCACTTTTGAGGAAGAAAAATTTGAAATTTGGTTACCAGCTAACAGAAAAGCAAAATTGTTTTTTATTAAAATGGGTTATACAATAAAATATTTGCTTGTGGATGCCTCTTTTATTCCTGAATTTGCGTACAAAAAAAAACAGCTTATAGAATTAAACGTGCCGTTGTCTAAAGATACAGACAAATTAAAAGGTAAACCGTTTTGTGTTGCCGATTTTAAAGCAAGTGAAAGTAAGTTTGTATTAACTTATACAAAAATTGAAAAAAAACACGCTGTTACAAACAAAAACTTTAGACCGCCGTTTCCACCACCGGTAGAAACCTATAAAAACGCTAGACCCTCTAACAAAAACCTTGAAACTACGTTGGTGTACAATGAAAACAAGGCAAAAAAAACCCATCCAATGTCAGTATTAATTCAAGGTGTTTTATTTGCAGATTTGAATTATTGTGTTTTCAACGAGCGGGTTGGTAAAGCCAATGAATATTTAATAAAACTTAGTGAAATAGATAAATCAAAGTGGGGAAACATTAAGCCTTTTGACTCACCGGAATATGGTGCAATTGTAATGAAAACCCTTAATAGAGAAAAATCAACCGATACTCTTTTTGCCGTGGGTGCTTGGATTGAAACTACGCGTTTATTGTTACAAAGCTTTACGTCAAACTCAAAAATAATTCTAAGCAACAAAAAACTAATATATCTTTATAAAAAATACAAAGGTTCAACCCTTTTAGAACCTCAAAAAGAAGTTTACATAATGTTAAAAGAATTAGTGATTGTTTTAAAAGAATTAGAAGAAAAATTTATGGACCATTTACGTCTTAAAAAGCCTTTTGAAATGATAAATGATGAAACTTTTTTAAACCTAAAAGAAGAAATAAATAAAATATACAATCATATCATTACCTAATAAAGTATAAAAATCAAACCAATTAGGGTTAGCTGAAAAAAGTCTAAAAAGCATATCAAAAGGAAAACTAAATCGGGGTTGTTTTTAGAAGTTTTCTAAAATAAAACAACTGCTTAAATTATAGCTATCATTGACCTTAACTGTTTTTTAAATAAGCCCTAATAACCCTTGAGTGATATTATTAAATAAATTATTCTTTTTTTTGGTTGATTTAAACAACATATTTTATACCTTTGCTAACTTACAAACATTAAATTTTTTTTCAATGGAAAATGTTTTACAAGCTGGTGTTTTTGGTCCTTGGCAAGTTGTGTTAATTGTTTTAGCAATTTTATTACTATTTGGTGGTAAAAAATTACCAGAATTAATGAAAGGAATGGGGAAAGGAATTAAAGGGTTCAAAGATGAGTTAAACGGGGGAGAGTCTAAAGATTCTGAAGCCAAAAAAAACATTGAAGAGTAAGTCGTTTCAAAAATGAAGTACACCTCTTTTGATTTAATCCAAAAAGCCATTGCAGAAGGTACTTCAGTAGTGGAAATTGTTAATTATTTTTTATCCAAAATAGAAGAGCATAAAGATTTGAATGCTTTTTTAGAAGTGTTTAAGTCTTCTGCATTAGAACAAGCACAAAAGATTGATGAAAAGATAAAAAATAAAACGGCAGGAAGATTGGCAGGTATGGTAATAGGTATTAAGGATAATTTAGCCTATAAAAATCACAAAGTATCTGCATCATCAAAAATTTTAGATGGGTTTGAATCCATTTATACAGCTACAGCAATTCAGCGTTTACTGGATGAGGATGCTATTATAATTGGTCGTTTAAATTGTGATGAGTTTGCAATGGGGAGTTCTAACGAAAATTCAGCTTATGGCAATGTGTTAAACCCTATAAACAAAGACTATGTGCCGGGAGGTTCGTCTGGAGGGTCTGCGGTTGCAGTTGCTGCAGGTTTGTGTACAGCAAGTTTAGGAAGCGACACAGGGGGGTCTATCAGACAACCGGCTTCATTTACAGGTATTGTCGGATATAAACCCACTTACGGCACTATTTCAAGATATGGACTATTGGCTTATGCTTCATCTTTTGACCAAATAGGTCCTTTTGCCACAAATGTAAAAGATGTTGCCTTACTAACAGATGTAATGTCAGGAAAAGATGATTTTGACAGTACTGTGGCACAAATTGAAAATCATAATATTAGTATTATTCCTATCAAAAAACCTTTAAAAATTGCATACATAAAAGACAGTTTAGAAAACGAAGGGCTTGATGTTGAAATTAAATCTAAAATAGAAAAATTCATAGATAATTTAAAATCAGAAGGACATATTGTTGAACCGGTGGAGTTTTCATATCTCAATCAGATGGTGCCTACTTATTATGTACTAACAACTGCTGAAGCGTCATCTAATTTAGCAAGGTACACAGGTGTGCACTATGGTAGGTTAGCAAAAAACGTTGTAGGTGTTGAAGACACATACAAAAAATCGCGTAGCGAAGGGTTTGGTACTGAAGTTAAACGAAGAATAATGTTAGGCACCTTTGTTTTATCACACGGGTATTATGATGCTTATTATACCAAAGCGCAAAAAGTAAGACGTATTATTCAAAACGCAACCAACGATATTTTAAAATCGTATGATGCTATATTATTGCCTACAACACCATCTACTGCCTTTAAAATTAATGGTGTAAAAGACCCTATTTCTATGTACTTACAAGATATTTTTACAGTTCAAGCTAATTTAGCAGGTAATCCAGCTATATCTTTACCTATAGGTCAACACTCAAATGGGCTACCTTTTGGCGTGCAATTAATAGGAAAACATTTTGAAGAAAGTACACTATTAAGTATTTCTGACTATTTACTCAATAAATAAGTTATATATCAAAAAAAAATTGATATAAACGTTAAGGATGAAAAAGAAAAATATAGACTATACAACTATGAAAAACAACACGCCTTTTTATGTGATGTTTTTCTTTTTGTTATTTAACGCATTCCTTTCTTTTTCTCAACAAGACAGCACTTATATTCAAACATTGTATCAAACTGAAGACTCTTTAGAATATGAACGTTTTATAGATAATGTTGAGGAGTCTTTATTTGAATACTACAAAAACACTTGGGGTAAAGAACGTGCCTATGCAGTTATTGATTCATTAGGATATGAGAGTAATTATAGACCACAAGTGTCAGACTCAATCATTATAGACAGATTAAATGACTTAAATGCTAAAACGCCTTTTGAAATAGAAACCAATCCAGATTTAATAAGAGTAGTAAAATACTTTATAAATAAACGCAGGCGATTTACTGCCATTACTTTGGGGCGTTCTAAGTTATATTTTCCAATGTTTGAAGAGTATTTAGCAAAATACAATTTGCCGTTAGAACTAAAATACTTAGCCGTTATTGAAAGCGGTTTGAGACCAACTGCAGGTTCAAGAGCAGGAGCCGTAGGTTTATGGCAATTTATGTACAGAACAGGGCGGTCAAGAGGTTTACACGTTGATTCGTACGTGGACGAACGTATGCACCCCGAAAAAGCAACAGACGCCGCTTGTAGATACCTCAAACAACTATATGGTTTATATGGTGATTGGAGTTTGGCACTTGCAGCATATAACGCAGGACCTGGTAATATAAATAAAGCCATAAGGCGTTCTGGTGGGAAAATGAATTATTGGGAAATAAGAGAATTTATGCCTAAAGAAACACAAATGTATGTGCCAAATTTTATTTCAATGATGTATATGATGACCTATTATGCTGAACACAACATTATTCCTAAGGAGCCTAAAGTTTTTTATCATAATTATGAAGTAGATACTGTGTGTTTAAAACAAAGTGTAAGAATTTCTCATATAGATTCAGTTTTGGGAATATCGGAGGAGGAATTTAGACATTTAAACCCCATTTACAAAACAGATATTGTTCCACAAACCACACCTTATCAATGCATAACATTACCTATTGACAAAATAAAAACGTTTTTAGATTCAGAAATGGTTTTGTATGATTATCAAAAACGCTTAGATACCGCAAATATGAGGGTAGTGTTTTTAGAAAAAAAGAAATATCATTATGTTAAAACAGGGGAAACATTAGGGCAAATTGCTATGAAATATGATGTAACTGTTACCGATATTAAAAAATGGAATGGAATGAAGTATTCCAAAGTGTATCCACAACAAAAATTAACCATTTTAATCCCAGAAAAACAGTTTGTGTCTGCCACAAGCTCAACAAAAACTACGGTTAAATCAAATCATTCAAGTTCAAATCGGTCAACATCAAGTACCAAAACCACTACCGATGGTAAATACAAGTATTACAGTTTAAAATCAGGAGAAAGTTTATGGACTGTTAGTCAAAAACTCGGCATACCTTTTGTGCAATTACAAGAGTTAAATAAGGGGTTAAATCCTAAAAAAATGCAACCCGGTGATAAAATTATCATAGGTGTTGAATAAAGGATTGCGTTTATATTCATTAAAATATTTGATTTATGAAAAATATATTAATCACTTTAGTTGGCAGCTTATTACTGTTACAAAGTTGTTCTAATCATCAGGAAAAAGAGGAGCAAACAGTTCTTCCAAAAGGTAGCGTCACAGGAACATTACCAAAGGCTAACGGAAAACCTGGGCAGGTATTAGTGTCCGTTGAAAATGATGTTTGGGAAAGTGCCGGCATCAAACCAATTTTTGACACTATATTTTCAACACCGGCCAAAGGACCATATATATATCAGGAATCTATTTTAGACTTTATTCAAGAAGACCCTTCAGTAATTAACGCCAATAGAAAAAAACACAGAAATTTTATTCGCATAATTTTAGAGAAAGAAAGCAATTTAAGTGCAACTGAAGTTCAAATTAAAAAAAACAATTTTGCAAAAGGACAACTTTATATACAAATAAGAGATTCTGAAATAAATAGATTAGTTAATTTTTTAAATAAAGAGCTTTTGACTTATGTACTACTAATAGATGAAGAAGAAACTGATAGGCTTGTTAATAAATATAATAAAAATCCACATCTATTATTTAAAGAAACTGCAGAAAAACGTTTTGGTATTAGTATATCTATTCCACAATCTGCCAAATTTAAAGCTGACCTAAATACTGTTATTTATGCTTTAGACAAAAGTGCTGATGAGGTAACAAAAGATAACCCAAAAACAGGAGCAAAAGGCGGCACTTATTGGTCACAAAGAGGAATTTTAGTTTGGTCAACGCCTTATGAGGGAGAGCAGAGTATGAATGGTGAAACAATTATGACGGTTAGAGATAGTGTTTTAAAAGAATATGTAAAAGGGACAGAAAAAGGTTCATATATGACTACAGAGTACTTTCCTACACATAAACCCGTATTACAACACATAAACGTTGATGGAAACAAAGCAGTTAAAATTGAAGGACTGTGGAAACAAGCAGGTAACCCTGCAGCAATAGGTGGTGGACCGTTTGTACAATATTCTATTAAACACCCTACAAGACAAACTATTGTACACATTCAAGCTCATATTTTTGCCCCAAGATTTGACAAAAGAGAATATATAAGACAAATTAGAGCAATTTTAAAAACCGTTAAGATTTTTGATTAACCTATATTATCTCAAAAACCTATCAATATCTCTTCGTTGCTTTTTAGTAGGACGACCTAATCCGTTTTGTCTATAAGTTTTTTGTGTTAAAAGAATAGTTTTATATTTCTCAACCTCTTCAATTGGGGTTATATCTATAATATAATCCAACACTAATTTAGCACCAACACGTTTTTCAATATCTTGCAATACCTTATATGAAAATGTAACGGCGGATTTTTTGATAGACAATTCATCTCCAACTTTTATAAGTTTAGAGGGTTTTACCTCAACATTATTAATGAGCACCTTGTTCTTTTTACACATTTCAGTTGCTATAGAACGTGTTTTAGCTAATCTAACTGCCCAAATAAATTTATCTACTCTCGCCATAATCTTGATGATTGTTTAATAAGCCATAAAAAACACCAAACAATGTTACTCCAGCCTGAGTTTCGATTAGGTCTTGTGTTAAAAATCCAATAAGTAATGTTAAACTTGTTATTAAAAGCGGATACGAAATGTTTAAATTAAATAAAGGATAAAACAAGATAAAAAGTGTTAACAATAACCCAGTAATACCAACTGTAATTCCTATGGTTAAAATTTGATTGTGTGCTCTATGTCTGTTTTCTTTTTTGAGCTTTGAGTGCTCTTTTTCATATTGGAAATCAAACGCTAATTGAACATCTCCCACACCGACGCCAAATAGCCAGTTATTGTAAAATATATGTAAACCTGTTTTAAAGTGCTCAATTCTTTGATAAAAGGAATGACCATTAGGGTCACCATTATCAGTTATAGTAAATAAATCTACGTAAATTTTATCAAGCTTACTAACCACACCTTGATTGGAATTCGTGATTCCTTTTTCTACCTTACGAATGTCTTCATCTGTCAATTTTGAAAACCCTAAAGAATCTTTTCTTAAACCTTTTGAGGTCATAAACCTAACAAGTGTAGCAAAAACTTGTTGTGAATTTGCATCAAAATCTTTTTCAGATTTTTTGTACCACTCTTTTCTTAACTCTTTTTCGCAAACATATATCCAAACCAATTTTCCATTTTCTTTTAGGGTTGAATTTTGGTCATAAAAATATCTATTTCCGTTTATGGTAGTTATATCAAGGGTGTCAAAATCAATTTCTATTTGCTGATGAAGTGTTTTTATGGTTTGGTTTGCTTTAAATAATAAAATTAAAGCCATTAACCCCGTTCCAATTAAAACGCCAATTTTACCTTTTTTAGACTTTATAAAATAAATAACTGTTACATAACACAAAATTAATAATAGTAAATAGGCAATTAGCACTTGAGAAAAATATAAATAATAGAGTAGCCAAATTAAAACAGGGATAAGAACAAATCGGTTTATTTGCCCTTTAATTATCTCGTAGAATGTTAAAAATATAGCTAAACACAATAACATTCCTAATCGGATATGAGAGATAAAAAAGGACATTTTTCTGACATCAAAAAATGGTTCATTTGTATATTTTACATAATTAAAAATAGTTGTAAAACTGACTGAAAACAAAAATAAATACAATAAAAAAACGTAATGTTTATGCTTTAATGGGGGTATAGTTCCCATAACCAAAGGAATAGCAATAAAAGGAAGTTTATTTAATAAGTCCTTAGAGGCATACTTATAATCTTCAGTCCATAAAAGAGAAAAAACGAGCAGACAATACAGTAAAGATATAGCTATTAAGGCTTTATTTTGCTTGAATCTTTGCCATTTGTTTTTAAACTGACCTTGAATTAACCAATTTGCAAAAATCCAAATTGTTCCAATACTCATTAAAACATTTGACAAGGGCAAACCAACCATAAGAATGCTTAAAGCTGTTAAATGCAAATAATAATGGGCTGGTAAATTAAGCCATTTGTCAAACATTGTATTTATTTAATATTCAATATTTGATTATAACGGTTGGGATTATTTAATATTTTAACCGCTTCTATAATAAAAGAATCCGAAATTAGAGCGTGCTCTATTCTACCTGTTTGGTAGTAATATCTTCCGACAATCTCATCCTCTAAAATTTCTATAATTTCACTTTTAAACTTTATTAAATCTCGTTCTTTTGAGGGTTTATAATACTCATATAATTTATCAAACTGAGTTTTTGATTCTTCATAATAGCCTTCTTCAATGGCTTTTTCTTTAAGTTTTTCCATTAATTCACCGCTTTCGGTATTATATTCAAAGTCTTGCTGTAACACATACTGTTTAAAGTCTTCATAATCTGTATCTGAAAAACTAAATCCCTTAGGGTTACTAATAGATTCGTGTTTAACCCTGTATTGCGTGGCGTAATTAAAAATAATGTTATTAATTAAAAGCGTTGCGGTTAATCTGCTGAGTTTTTTTTCAGGCATTTTTACGTCAGGCTCTATTCCTCTTCCGTCCTTTACTTCTCTGCCATTTTTTGTTTTAAACGTAGAAAGAGCACTTTCATCAACTTCGGTAACTTTTTCTCCTATTTTTTTTGAGGAATAGTCTAATTTTTGAATACATCTGCCAGAGGGTGTATAATATTTGGCAATTGTAACTTTTATTTTAGCATTGTATTTTAAATCTAAAGGGCGTTGTACCAACCCTTTTCCAAAAGAAGTTTGTCCCAATACTACACCACGGTCTAAATCTTGAATAGCTCCTGATACAATTTCGGAAGCTGATGCCGAACCGCCATCTATCAATACAACTATTGGAATGTTTTCATCTAACGGACTAGCTTTAGCGGTATAAATTTTATTATCTTTTTCATATCTACCTTTAATACTTACAATATCAGAGCCTTTTTCAACAAAATAATTTACCATTTGAACGGCCTGAATTAAAAGTCCACCTCCGTTACCTCTTAAATCAAACACTAATTTTTTCATTTTATGTTCTTTTTTAAGGTTTTGAAAAGCTTCATATACATCCTTGGCAGACGAACGCGTAAAAGAACGTAGCTTTATATAACCTATTTCATTATTTATCATACCACTATATGGCACGGCAGATATTTTGATTTCTTCTCTCTCAAGTGTTACAGTTTTTGTTACACTACCTCTTTTTATTTTTACTTCAACCTTGCTACCAGGTTGTCCTTTTAATAAAGTAGATATTTCTGAGGTAGATAAGTTTTCAACGTTTTTTCCATCAATTTCTAAAAATATATCTCCAGCTATTAAACCTGCTTTTTGCGCTGGAAATCCTTCATAAGGATCAATAATAGCTATATGATTACCAACTTTTCTAATAACAGCTCCAATTCCCCCGTATTGACCTGTGGTCATTAGTTTGTAATCTTCCATTTTAGATTCTGGAATATAATTGGTATAAGGGTCTAATTCTGCTAACATAGCATCAATTCCCTTACGCATTAATTCTCCCGGGTTAGATTCATCTACATAGTATAAATCTATGTTTTTGTAAACTAATTCAAATAACTCAAGGTTTTTAAGCACTTCAAAATTTGCATTATCTGTTTCTTCTGTAGTTTGAGAAATAGAAATGCTCGTGAATAAAAATGTGATATAAAACAAATAAATATTAAATCGTTTTGTCATAACTTTTCAATTAGTTGGTTTAAAAGTAAGGTTAAATTTTTTTCTAAGTAGTGGTAATCCTCTTTTTCTTTTCCTATAAAGACTAAAAATAGTGCCAATTTTTGATTTTTTTGAACTAATTGCTTATAAAATTTGGGTTTGTTTAAGCGATATGCTTCTTTAATTTGTCTTTTTAGTCTGTTTCTTTTAACGGCTGATTTTATTTTTTTTTTGGGCACAGAAACTACTATTTGAACCTGTGAGCAAACACTTTCAACTGGCAAATAATGCAAAACAAAAGGATATTGCTTTATTTTAAGTCCTTGTTCAAAAATTTCAGCAATCCGTTTTTTAGACTTTAAACGGTCGTGCTTGCTAAATGTTAGTTTTTGTTGATGAGTTTGTTGCACCTTTTGAGCTAAATTATGTATTCTGCTTTCAGATACAAATTTAATGTTTTTATTTTCTTTTTTGACTAAAAAATGTTTTAACAATATTTGAGCAATCTTGTTCTAAGATGCCTCTAAATATTTTTGATTTAGGGTGATAGATGTTTTCTTGTAATCTTCCTGCTCCTCTTTTGTCATCTGATGCCCCAAAATATATTTCACCTATTTGAGCCCAAAATAGAGCTCCTGCACACATTACACAAGGTTCTAATGTTATATAAATTTGACAATCATTTAAATATTTTCCGCCTATGGTATTTGTAGCAGATGTAATAGCGAGCATTTCTGCATGCGCAGTAACATCATTTAATTGTTGGGTAAGGTTGTGAGCTCTTGCTATAATGGTTTTATTTGCAACAACTACCGCACCAACTGGCACCTCTTCTTTTTCAAATGCTTTTTGAGCCTCTTTTAAGGCTTCTTTCATAAAGTATTCTGGCGTAAAAATATTTAACATAAATATAAAAAATGGGTCAAATAAGCTCAACCCATTAAAAAATGTTAGTGTTGATGTCCACCCTCACCGTGAACGTGTCCATGTTCTATTTCTTCCTTCTCTGCTTCTCTTACATCTATAATTTCTCCTGTAAAATGTAAGTCTTGTCCTGCTAACATGTGGTTCATATCCATAGTTATGGTATTTTCATTTATTGAAACCACTTTGCCCGGGTGTACTCTACCATCTTGACTTTGTAAAGGTAAAACATTACCAACTGAAACCTCTTTTGGTAATTGTCCTTCTTGCATAAACATGTCCTTAGGCAATTCAATAATTGCTTCTTCTGTATGTTCTCCATAGGCATTTTCTGCTTTAATACCAAAAGAGAATTTATCTCCTTTTTTTAAATTTTCAACTTGGGCTTCAAATTCTGGAATCATTTGCCCTTTACCAGTTAAAAACACTAAAGGTTGTTGTTCTTTTGTGCTTTCTATTAGTTCACCTTCTGCATTGTTTTTATGAAGGTTGTAATTTAAATAAATTACTTTGTGTTTATTTTCACTCATTTTAATATAATTTGCACAAAGGTACTGTTTTTATTTTTCAATAAAAGGAAAAGGAAATTATTAAAGTGATGGTGGAATTTTAGATGAAATATTTAGTTTTCTAAAATAAACAACTATCTACAACAAAATTAACCATTCCACAAAAGGTTAAAATCGTCAGTTATAAATAATTTTAGTTGATTTAAGGTTATAGTACAAAAAAATTATTTAGTGTGTTTTTTTGTGTACTTTGGTTTCCACTTACGCTTTCCTTTAAATTTTTTGTGTTTTGGTTTTCCTTCTTGCCATTTGGGTGCTTCCCCAAATTCTTCTGGTGGATTAAGTTTAGAGATACTAGATTCAATTAATTGTTCAATTTTTCGGAATTTATACATATCCTTTTGATTAACTAAAGTTATAGCCTCTCCTTTGGTTTTAGCTCTAGCTGTTCTCCCTACCCTATGTACATAATCTTCAGCGTCTCCAGGCACATCATAATTTACTACCAAGTTAATTTCTTTAATGTCAATTCCTCTACTCATTACATCTGTTGCCACTAGTATTCTTATTCGCTTTGATCTAAATCCTCTTAACACTTCTTCCCTGTCATCTTGAGTCAAGTTGGAAGAAATTCCTTTTGCTGCTAATCCAGATTTATTAAGTGTTCTAACAATTTGTGATACTTTTTGTTTTGATGATGTAAACACAATAATACTGTCATAATTATTTCTTTCTTTCAATAAATATGCTAAAACATTGTCTTTTTGTTCATCAAACGTTAAATATACTTTCTGGTCAACTCCTTCTGCAGGTTTTGAAATTGATAATGCGATTTTTTCGGGTTGTTTACATATACTTCTAGCTAATTGTTCTATACTTTTTGGCATAGTTGCCGAAAAAAGAATGGTTTGATGCTCTTTTGGTAAGTGAGAAATAATTTTTTTTATATCCTCTAAAAAACCCATATCCAGCATTCTATCTGCTTCATCAAGCACTAGATGTTTAACGTGTTTAAAATTAACATATCCCATTTTTAGGTGAGAGATTAATTTACCCGGTGTAACAACAATAATATCTGTTCCGTTTTTTAAGGCTTCTTTTTCTTTATTAAAATCTTTACCACTACCTCCACCATACACCGTCTTGGACCCCACTGACACAAAATACGATAATCCTTGAATTTGCTGTTCTATTTGAATAGCTAGTTCTCTTGTTGGAGCAATTACCAATGTATTAATGTGGTTGTCCTCTTTGCCTACTAATTTGTTAAGTATAGGTAAAATAAAAGCCCCTGTTTTACCTGTTCCTGTTTGGGCACAAGCAATAATATCTTTGTTTTCTAAAATAATTGGTATTGCTAATTGTTGTATGGGAGTAGCATCTGTAAATCCCATATAATCTAACGCCTCTAATAATTCGGGCTTTAAATTTAATTCTTTAAACTTCATTAATAATTCATCTTACGTTTGTCAAAAAATTGTTTTTTCTTCATATTAACTATTTAGAAAATCAACAAAATTAAACCTTGTTGTTTTATTACAACTTGATTGATATGTTATAAAGGTAGTAAAGTTTTTATATTTATTGGTAACTGTATAGTAATATGTGATAATAACTTCTATTTTAATGCTTGGTGAATACTGTTTGTGTAGGGGAATCCATTTCAAGACCAGTAACATTAAATCGTTTTAAAATCGATAGATTTATTGTAGTTTGTGTATTTAAAATATCTACCTCTTTTCTGATATAATAAATAAAAAGTATTCCTAAAGAAAAATAACCTAAAAGGTATGCAAGATTATTATTATTTTTCATACTCTTATATTTTAACTATCCTCATATGAAAGTTTTTAATGATACTGTTTGTTATTTTGACAATGAGTATTTTATGTGTGAAAGTTTAATTGAAACTTATAAAGAGTACTATGAATCAAAAAGTTACTTTTACCTTAAATCCGCAAATATCTTCTACTGCAAAGCCAAACTGCACGCCATTATTGGGAATGCCTGTCTGCGTTTATACAGATGTTTGCGTGTCTCAAACCTGTGCTACACCAATTACTCACTGTCTTTTTTATTTTTTTATTGGTGTTCGTGATTTTAGGTCTAATAGACAAAATGGTTGC
>DQTE01000330.1 GCA_015662905.1 Crocinitomix sp.
AAACAATATTTACAACGGAAACATTAGATAAAATTCCAAATTACTTCACACCAAACAATGATGGTGTTCATGATACTTGGATTGTTCCAAATAAATACCATACAATAGTAGATATATTAATCTTTAACCGATTTGGAAAAATAATAAAAAGGTTAAATCCAAATAATATGAATGGATGGAACGGTAACTACAATAATAATCCAATAGACTCAACAGATTATTGGTATATAATAACATACAAATCTGGTAAAGTATTACGAGGTAATTTTAGTTTAATAAGATAAATTTAAGAACTAATTTTTTATAAAAAAAACACATACAAAACGAAATTCTACACCTACAAAACTATTTTGATTTAAACATCTATTTGACAGATATTAGCAATATAATTAACAATCACTAAAATATATTACTATGTCAAACTCTCAAACAACATTTTTTTTATTAATAGTATTAATTCGTTTTTCTACTTTTGCATCAATAAATGAAAATTTCAATAAGGATACTCAAAAGTCTATAAATGATTTTGTTACAACTTGGGATACAACTAAAAATGGTAGTTCAAATAATACTTCAATAACAATTCCAACTTTTTCTGGAATATATTATTATAATGTTGATTGGGATAATGATGGTGTATTTGATGATTTAGGGTTGACCAATAGTATAACTCATGATTTTAAAAAACCCGGTATTTACACCATTAGAATTAGTGGCTTTTTTCCTCATTTTTCTTTTAATAACAGTGGAGATAAATTAAAACTAATAGCTATTAATCAATGGGGTAAACAAAAATGGCAATCAATGAATGGTATGTTTTGGGGCTGTGAAAATTTAGTAGGTAAAGCCAATGACACACCTGATCTATCAAAAGTTGTTGACATGGATGGCATGTTTGAAAATGCGGCTAAATTTAATCAATACATTGGAGATTGGGACACCTCAAATATTAATAACATGACAGGAATGTTTTCAGGAGCAATAAGCTTTAATCAAAATATTAATAATTGGGACACTTCAAAAGTTAACAATATGTCATTTATGTTTAATAAAGCAACCTCTTTTAATCAAAATTTAAATAATTGGAACACATCAAATGTTAAAAGCATGAAATCCATGTTTCAATTAGCGATTAATTTCAATGGCGATATGAGAAATTGGAACACACAAAATGTTACAAAAATGGAATTTATGTTTTCTCAGGCTAGTATGTACAACAAGAGTATTGGTCAATGGAATACTAGTAATGTTATAAGTATGAATATGATGTTTCAAGGCGCAATATCTTTCAATCAAGATATAAAAAAATGGGATACAAAACATGTGCAAAACATGTTCAAAATGTTTTATAAAGCAAATAGTTTTGAACAAGATTTAAGTAATTGGAACATGCAAAGTATAAAAAATAATAGTAATATGTTTTATATAGAGAGTAACACAGTTGTCAAACATTATTAATAATACACTTATACAAAATTCACCTACACTTATAAAGAATTCACTTACACTTATAAGATAAAACAGCAAGCAGTCTATATTTTCTCTATATTGTTATATATAAATTATAGTGTAGATGTTTTAACTGGTAGATTTTCCCCTGTTTACAAAAGTTAATTTCTAGCTATAAAGATATGTGCTCATACATTTATTTGTATGAGCATTTTATATATACACATGATATAATAGATTAATTCGTAATTTTACAGCATGGTAAACATCGTTTTAAATATTATTGGAGTTATCTTAATTGCAAGATGGTTCATAAATCATAAAAAGGATTATAAATCAACTAAAATAAAAAAGACTTTTTTTAAATTCAATCGTTTTAAATCGATTATAATTTCTTTTCTAATAATTACCATTCCTATATTAATAATAAATTTTACTAGTATTGAAAGTGAAAATCATATTTCTGATGCGTATTTAAATAAAAACAAATACATTTTTTCTATTCTAGTTTCATTTTTAATATCTTTAGTTTGGCTTATATATATTTACCGATTAGATATTTTTAACAAAGAGAAAAAAAGAAATATATTCTTAATTATACTCCTATCAAGTATCCTAACTTCTTTTGCTGAAATACCATATAACTTTATTCATAGCCTTGGGTTCACAGACACAATAAATCCAGTAGATAGTTTTATTTATAGTGTATTTGGAATTGGACTGATTGAAGAAACTATTAAATTTATTCCATTAATTATTATTCTTTGGTTTACTAAAGCAATTGACGAACCTTATGATTACATTTTATATGCATCAGCATCTGCTTTAGGTTTTTCATTTGTAGAAAACACTATGTATTTAAATCAGCATGGAATAGAAATCATTAGCGCAAGAGCTTTATACGCAACAGTTGCTCACATGACATTTAGTTCTATGATTGCTTATGGTTTATTTTTAATAAAATTTAAAAAAACACAAATACCTGCAATAATAATATTCCCTCTATTTTGTTTTTTAGCAATTTTCTCACATGGTTTTTATGATTTTTGGCTAATAAATAAATCAGTTTCTGCATATAGTGGTTTGACAACAATATTTTTTTTAACCACTGTTCATATTTGGTTTTCAATTAAAAATAATACGATTAATACTTCTAACTACTATAACAAAACTAAATTCATAAATAATGATAAAATAAAGGTGTATTTAATCATTAGTCTACTCTCTATATTGATGTTTTCTTATGTATATGTAGCTTTAAAATGGAATAGCAAAACGGCAAATGTTTTTTTATTAAAATCTACTTTTGTTTATGGTTACATCATCTTTTATCTTATAGCAACCTTATCTAAATTCAATCTTACCAAAGATTTAATCAAACCTTTTAAGTTAAGCTTCAAACATTTAATTCCAAAAAAACAGTATAAAAAAAGAGATTTTTAAATTTTAAAAATCTCTTTTCTTTTAATTAACTATAACTAAGCAGCTATTAAGTTCTGGTTTATTTACTATAAACTTTTCCAACCAAATTCGTAATTCATTAATTTCATAAGGTAACAACCTTTCCGTTGCTTTATTTAACTCTATACGAAACAAATCAACATTAAAACTTACTTTTTTCAATACTGTTTTAGTATATTCAAACATTGCTCTTGCCATAATTTAATTATTTTAACATTAAATTAAACGATACTTCTATTGTTTTATTATAATGCAAATGTTAAAATTTTATTAAAGCGAATCAATTTGTGATCTTAAATCGTTTACATTACCTTCTAAATCACTTAATATAGATTTATAGTGTGC
>DQTE01000286.1 GCA_015662905.1 Crocinitomix sp.
AAAATGGTTGCACTTTTTGAGTAAAATATTTCAAGTGGACAAAATGGTTGCTATTTTTTTATTATTTTTTATTTGCTTTTTAAGGTGTTTATGAATGCTTCGCATTTCGCTACGAACATACTTGCGGATTTAAGGTTAATTTATTTTTGTGGTGCATTAATTCCACACTATTTATTTACAATAAAACCGACCTTTCACCACTCCCCCCATTACAGCCTCTCTCACAACTTTTTTTAACTGTTTTGGTTGTTTTTCATTATTTTTATCGTAAATTGTGTATTGTATTATATAGTGTTTAGTTTTTAATCAACCAAAATATTATGAAACCAATGCTGTCCTAAATAAATTTTTGATTTAAGGTATAACGTAAACAATAGAGTTAACTTATGAAATATTTGACAATTGTTTTTATAATCCTCTTGTTAACGGGGGCTTGTTGTAAAAAAGGGCCGTACCCTGTGCCTGCACTAAAAGTTAATTACCCAAACTTATCTACAAATAGTTATTTAAAAGCAATACGTACCGAACGTACAGATTTATCTGCAATTATTGATACGATTTCATTAGGCGAATTAAATTCCTCTAATTCATTTTCTGTACCCATTACTTTTAATGATAGCCCACCAAACTATATTATTTTTGTAGAAAACACAGCTTACACAGACACTATTTCTAATATTAATTTTGAAAGAAAAGGCTGTAAAAACAATATAAAAAACTTTAACTATAAATTCAACGGTCAGGTTAAAACAGACGACAACCTAACAATTAATTAAAAATACTATCTATTGAAAGTCAACCAGCTCTACGTTAAATATCAAATCTGCTTTTGGCGGAATACCAGCAGGATGTCCCTTGGCGCCATAACCTAGCCAATAAGGAATTAACAGGGTGTATTTAGCACCTTTGTTCATCAACTTAATACCTTCTTCCCAACCTTTTATAACTTGTCCTTTACCCAACACAAAACCTAAAGGTTGACCTCTATCATAAGAAGAGTCAAATTTTCTGCCGTCAATAAAAAAACCAGAATAATGCACAAATACTTTTTGTCCGTCCTTAGGTTTTGCACCCTGACCGGCTTTGTCCTCTACATACATTAAACCACTCTCTGTTTGCACAGCATTAGGAAATTGTTTTAACATTTTGGTTTTAAAATCTTTGTTTCTATTTTTAAGCGCATTTGCTTTTTTATCTTCTATATCTTTGGTGGCTTTAGCAAAAACCTCAGTGGCATTAAATTTTTTGGCTTGTTTTCCTATTCTGTAAATCATTACTGTTTGAATAGTATCCCCTTTCACAATTGCATCTACCACGTTTTGCCCTTTTACCACATGACCAAACACATTATATCCTCCATCTAAATGAGGGGTAGCTACGTGTGTAATAAAAAACTGACTACCGTTTGTATTAGGTCCTGCATTTGCCATAGACAATACACCAGGTCCATCATGTTTTAAAGAGTCACTTGTTTCATTATAAAACTTGTAACCAGGTCCCCCACTCCCATTTCCATTAGGGTCTCCTCCTTGAATCATAAATCCCTGAATTACCCTGTGAAATGTTAAACCATCATAAAACGGTTTAGAAATAACCACTGTATCTACTTTTAAATTCCCTTCGGCTAGTCCTACAAAATTTGCTGTAGTCAAAGGGGCTCTCTCCATTTCTAACATTAATAATATATCTCCTTTATTGGTAGAAATATTGGCATATATTCCCTTTTCAAGTTTCATTTTTTTAATGTCTTTTTTGGAATATCTCACCTGAGAAAAACCATTTGATAATGACAAAAGTGTAAAGGCTACTGCTAAAAGTATTGATTTCATTTTTTTAAATGTTTTTTGGCAAATATAACAAGAAGTGTGCAAATAATTAAAATATTACCTAACAATCAAATTACTTTACTAATTTTGGCATTATGATTTTTGTAACAGGAGGCACAGGTTTATTAGGTTCTCATTTACTCATAGAACTCACTAAAAGAGGTAAAAATATTCGTGCCTTAAAAAGAAAATCATCTGATTTATCGGAGATAAAACTTTTGTTTAAATATTATTTAAAAGATGTAGATTTAACCCTGTTTAATAAAATTGAATGGGTAAACGGAGACATTAATGACATCAGTATTTTACCTGAAAAAATGAAAGGTTGTGACACCGTTTATCATTGTGCCGGCTTTGTTTCTTTTCTAAAAAAAGATTTTAAATCCCTAATTAAAATTAATAAAGAAGGTACTGCCAATATTGTAAATACTTGCTTAAAGCTAAATATTAAGACATTGTCTTATGTCAGTTCAACTGCGGCCATTGGTAGAGCTGAAAAACAACCTATTTACACTGAAAAAAGCAAATGGGTAACCTCAAAAAGTAATTCAAATTATGCTGTAAGTAAGTATTTAGGGGAAATGGAGGCTTGGAGAGGAGCAAAGGAAGGGATAAACGTGTCTATTGTTAATCCATCTGTAATTTTAGGCGCAGGCAATTGGAACCAAAGTTCTTTGACACTTTTTAAAAGTATTAAGCAAGGTTTAAAGTTTTACACCACAGGTACAAATGCTTTTGTTGATGCGAGAGACGTTGCCTTTTGCATGGTTAGTCTTGTCGAAAACGGTATTTTTTCCGAACGGTTTTTAACTGTATCTGAAAACTTAAAATTTAAAACCCTGTTTGAATTAATTGCTCAAGAATTGAATGTTAAAAAACCAAATATAGAGGTTAAGCCTTGGATGGTTGGATTAGCATGGAGAATTGAGGGCATTAAATGCTTTTTTACCAGACAAAAACCTCAAGTTACAGAAGAAACAAGTGCCGCCGCCATGCAAATTAGTAAATACGCTAATCAAAAAATAAAAAAACAACTTGGGTTTGAGTTTATTTCCATTAAGGACAGTATTAAAAATGCTGTTGCCTATCAAGCGTTTAAAAAACTGAATAAAAACTAAACTTTGTTAATAACATTTAATTCAAAACAATGTTCTATTTTATAATTTTGTAAAAAAATACAAAATCATGAATGTTTTAGTTTTAGGTTCAGGAGGAAGGGAGCATGCACTTTGTTGGAAAATAGCTCAAAGCTCGCAATTGGACAAGCTTTTTATTGCACCGGGCAATGCGGGCACAAGTCAAATAGGAGTTAACATTGACATAAAAGTAAATGATTTTGAATCTATTGGAAATTTTACCCTTGAAAACAAAATAGACTATATTGTGGTTGGTCCTGAAGACCCTCTTGTGAATGGTATCCATGATTATTTTTTAGCTGACGAAAAATTAAAGCGAATTGCCGTAATAGGCCCTAATAAACAAGCCGCTCAGCTCGAAGGTAGTAAGGATTTTTCAAAACAGTTTATGTTGCGTCATAATATCCCAACGGCTAAATATAGAACATTTACAAAAGACACTATAAAAGATGGTTACGCATTTTTAGAGCAATTAAAACCACCCTATGTATTAAAAGCTGACGGTTTGGCTGCAGGAAAAGGAGTGCTTATTATTGATACTTTATCTGAAGCTAAAAAAGAATTAAAAAACATGTTAGCTGATGCTAAATTTGGAGAAGCCTCCTCAAGGGTAGTGATTGAAGAGTTTTTATCAGGCATTGAGATGTCTGTATTTGTTCTTTCTGATGGCGTTAGCTATAAAATTTTACCTGAAGCTAAGGATTATAAAAGAATTGGTGAAGGAGATACAGGATTAAATACTGGAGGTATGGGGGCCGTATCGCCCGTTCCTTTTGCAACACAAGCCTTTAAAGATAAAATTGAAAACCAAATTATTATTCCTACTATTAAAGGTCTAAAAAAAGATGGCATTGAGTATAAAGGGTTTATTTTTATTGGCATTATTAAAGTAGGCAACGAACCTTACGTTATTGAATATAATTGCAGAATGGGCGACCCAGAAACAGAAGTTGTTATGCCAAGGCTACGTTCAGATATCTTAGACTTATTTGAAGGCGTTGCCACTCAAACCCTATCAGAAAGAGATGTAGTTTTTGATTCTAAAGCCGCAGCTGGTATCATTATGGTGTCAGGTGGCTATCCAGAATCTTACGAAAAGGAAAAGGAAATTGATGGTTTAAAAAGTGTAACAGATTCATTTGTTTTTCACGCAGGCACCAGAAAAGACGGTCCTAAAACCATTACCGCTGGCGGTAGAGTACTTTGTGTTACTTCATACGGAAAAAACTTAAAACAAGCCATTGAAAATAGTTATAAAAATGTACAAAACATTACATTTGAAAATGCTTACTATCGTAAAGATATTGGTTTTGACATAGATTTAGAGGAAAAAAAATAAACGGTTTTTGGTCAATTATCTATTTTTATTGTATTTTCGCGTTAATTATCTAATTAATTGATGGAAGAGGATCCCTGGCTTGAATTAAATACCAAATGGCAAACAGACACCTTTGTTGTTTTCCGTAAAACTAGCTTTACAAAAACAGCTTGTTGATATGAACAGTATTTTTATTATATCAACACTAGTAGCCTCTGCCTTTTTTTCTGGTATTGAAATTGCCTTTATATCCGCCAACAGGCTAAAAATTGAACTTGATAAAAAACAAGGTAATTTATCGGGTAAAATCTTATCCTATTTTGTAAAACATGAATCAAAGTTTATCAGTGCCATGTTACTTGGCAATAATGTTTCTCTTGTTTTATATGGTATATATATGGCTAAAGCTCTAGAACCTTCAATAGCTTATTGGGTTAATAATGGGGCTTTAATTTTATTAACTCAAACCGTTATATCTACACTCATTGTTTTGGTAACGGCAGAATTTATTCCAAAAGCAATTTTTAGTTTAAATCCAAACAGAACCCTGAGTATATTTGCCCCTATTGTTCTCCTAGTTTACATTCTTTTATTTATCCCAACTTACTTTACAACAATAATTTCAAACGGTTTCCTTAAATTATTTAAAATGGATATTTCTAACTCTCAAACCGCTTTTACAAAAACAGATTTAGATGATTTTGTTAGAGATATTAATGCCAGAATAGAAGATGAGGCAGAAATGGTCAATGAAATCCAAATTTTGCACAACGCCTTGGACTTCAATAAAACAAAAGTTAGGGATTGCATGATACCTAGAACAGAAATTATTGCACTAAATATCAACAATTCAATTGAAGATTTAAAACAAAAATTTATAGAAACGGGGTTGTCAAAAATTATTATCTATAAAGAAAACATTGATGATGTTGTAGGTTATGTACACGCCTTTGAATTATTTAAAAAGCCTAAAACTATTAAACAAATACTACTTCCAATATCAATTACACCTGAGGCTAGTTTGATTCAAGATATCTTAGAACAATTTACTAAACTAAAAAGAAGTGTAGCCATTGTTGTAGATGAATTTGGCGGCACCTCAGGACTTATTACAGTAGAGGATATTATTGAAGAGATTTTTGGGGAGATAGAAGATGAACATGACAGTGAGAAATTAATTGAAGAAGAAATAACTGATAAAAAATTTAGATTTTCTGCACGACACGAAATTGATTACATTCAAGAAAAATATGGCATTGAGTTTCAAAAGGATGATGAATACACTACACTCGCTGGGTTTGTTTTAAATCAATTAGAGGAAATTCCCAAAAAAGGAGATCACTTTAAATATAATAATTACTATATTGAAATTTCTAAAGTAAGCGATAATAGAGTAGAAGAAATTGTCATTTCTATTGAAGATTAGACTTATACTACCCTTTTTTACTTTTTCTTTTTTATGCTAACAACTTCGGCAATTCTTTTGAATTGTTTCTTTTGGTTTTAGCTTTACCCACTAACTTTTCGGCAAGTTTTTCTTTACCTACACTACGTAACTTATCATATATCCATTGTTTATTCTCTGATTTAT
>DQTE01000004.1 GCA_015662905.1 Crocinitomix sp.
ATGAATCTAAACTTATTTTATAATAGAAATTCTTTGTGTAGTTGTGTTACCATTTACAGTAACATTTACCAAATAAATTCCCTCTTCTAAATCAACAGTGTTAATTTGAACATTTTGAGTACCATTAACATTTCCTAATTGGTTAATATAAACGGTTTGACCTAATGTATTTACTACAGAGATAGAAACATTTGCTTCTTGCGTTAGGTTTAATACAACATTGGTAAAGTTTACAGCTGGATTAGGATAAATTGATAAACTAGACATTCCTGAATTTTCATCTATTCCTACAGTTGATTTAAAATTATAGGCTTTAATCAATCCGTCACCCCATCCACCAGGTACAGTAGAAGTTGTATGAGAAATTAATTTTAAATTACCACTTGAATATTGATATGTAATCCCATCTCCAAAACTATCGTAAGTAACTAAAAAGTGACAACCATAGTTGTTTATTGTGTAGTCTTGACCAAAAGATGAAGTCCCATTAGACATTGAACCTTGTGCAATATAAGCAATACTATTTCCACTATTTGCAGCTGCCCATTCGCTAGCAGCGTCACCTGCTGGGATTCCTTCTCTTAAAGCTACACCTACCTCTGATGCATAAGCATCCATATTTAATTCAATTCTAACATTCATATCTGGTGTTATCATTAAATCTTCTGCACCACTAACAGAAACAGAAATAGTTTGTGAATCGTTAGTTAAATCATCATTTGGTGTTGTAATTCTAGCAGTAAACGTATTTGCGCCCATATTAGCAGTTACAGTGCCTATTGTAACATCTTGAACATTGTATGGTGTTAAATTTAAGGTTACAGTTGTTGTTGCAACAATATTATTTGAAGCATCTGTTATTTCAAAATCATAAGAACCATTAATAGTTGCTGTACTATAATTTTGAACCGTAACTACAATATCAACATCTGCAGATGATTGATTACAAACAACAACATTAATTGGTGAAGTTGATAATAATTTAGGGTCATTTGCATTGGTTGCAGGTGCTGCACAGTTGTTAATTGCAGTTGTAAAGCCAGTTTCAGTAGTTTGCCCCATCTCTGTTACTGTTCTATCTGGGCAAATCATTACAATTGTTGGATAATAAGCCAAATTAAACATAGCTGCTATTGTATTATGATTAGCCATTGGATATTTTGTGTTGTTAATCCAGTCTCCCAATGAGCTATTTTCTAATTGTGACGCTGCTGTTGAAGGATCTGACTCTACAGCAAAAATAGCAACGTTATTAGGACCACCCCACCCTTGAGAATCGTACAAGTTTTCAAGAGTTCCTCCTTGATGATAACTCCAACATGGGCTACACCAAGTAGCAAATAAATCTAAAATGACTGGCGTGCCAGAATCTAAAATAGAATCTATATTCCAAGCCCCCATATTATATATATGGTTTCCTGCGTACCCTGAAGATGGTTGATAAGAGTCTATAATCAACCCTCCTGGGTAGATACCATTATCGGGTAACTGTGCTTGCGCACTAGTTGCAAACATTAACCCGAATGCAACTGCAACTGTTTGTAATACTTTTTTCATAATTTATATAATTTTAATTTTTAATTGTTTACAAAATTAATAAATTTACACTTACTAATCATTTAAATAATTACAGATTATTGGAATCTTAAAAATAGCTTTTCAATTTTTAAACTAAAAAATAAAAATATTATCCCTTTTTTTGTTTTATATTTGTATCGACTAATCACAAAACTACACTAATATGCGTAACTTTTTATCTTTTCTTTTTTTACTCATAGCAATTCCTGTTGTTTATGGACAACAAGCAGAATTACACCATAACGGTCAGCCTGTTGGTTCAACATTTACAATTGACAGTGTAGATGCCAGTATAGATCATTTTGCAGCAGATTTTTACATTGTAAACACGGGTAGTACTAATATAGATATTTCTTTTTCAAGAACAAGAAAAGCACACACAAACGGTTGGACAGATCAAGTATGTGATTGTTTGATTTGTTTTAATGCTACTGATGTAACTGTTTGGAATAGACCATCATCACCACCTGTAACAATAACGCCAGGAGATTCTTGTATTTTACAACCTAAAGTTTATCCAAATACAATTGACGGTTGTGCCATTTATAATTATATTGTTGAAACTTCAAGTAAAACATTCTTAGATTCTATTCAAGTAACTTATACTTTTAGTGGAAACCCTTGTGTTGTTGGACAAAATGAATTAAACGTAAATCAAGCACAGTTTTCTGTTTATCCAAACCCTGCTGATGATGTTTTAAATGTTAATGCAACAAACTTAAAAGGCAAAGCTACCGTAACACTATACGATATTGTAGGTAAGGAAGTTTTATCAAAAAATCTTGTCAATGGAAATAATACTTTAAATATAGAAGACCTTAAATCAGGAGTGTATTTTTATAGTATTAAAAAAGAAAATGAAAATATTGAAACTAAAAAAATAGTAATTCAGTAATCCCTTTTTTATAAATGTTTAAAAGAAGAGAAGCCAAGTGTTTCTCTTTTTTATTTACGTTTGATTAATTCTTCAACTAATTTCTTTACGCCCACAGTGGCATTAGCCTTTAAATGTTTATAACTGGCAGGCAGGGCGTTATTTTTTTCCTTATCAACAATGTAAGTTATACATTTTTCAGATGTATAGTGCAGAAGGCTAGCTGCGGGATAAACATTTAAAGAGGTTCCTATCACAATAAACACATCTGCTTGAGTCGTTAATTCTATGGCTTTATCAAGCATTGGTACAGCCTCTCCAAACCATACTACATGTGGACGTAATTGTTTGCCGTCTGTTCCTTTATCACCCAATTTTATATCACTTTTTATGTCGTAATATTCTGTAGAAAGTTCAGAAGTTTTGGCTTTTAAGATTTCACCATGCAAATGTAAAACATTTTTAGACCCCGCTCTTTCGTGTAAATCATCAATGTTTTGGGTAACAATACTAACTTCAAAATGTTTTTCTAATTCTACAAGGGCGTTATGTGCACTGTTAGGTTTTGCTTTTAAACACTGCCTACGGCGTTCATTATAAAATTCTAACACTAATTTAGGATTTTTAGCCCAAGCCTCTGGTGTTGCAACTTCTTCTATTTTAAAACGCTCCCATAATCCATCCGAATCTCTGAATGTGCCTAAACCACTCTCGGCACTTATACCTGCCCCTGTTAAAACTACAATTTTCATATCCATAAATGTACTATATTTTTTTGAATTAAAGTTGTTTGAGGTTAAATGATAAAATGTGAAAATGAGTTATTTTGTTGATTGACAAGGCTTTTTTGAAAAGCATAGCTAAAGCTATGGTTAAAAAAATAACGAGGGGAGACGATAAAAGAATTATTTTTTAACTTATGATTTGTCTTTAAACATCTTTATTAAATTAACCCCACAATTAAACTAACAAAATATCGTATATCTTTAAGGCATCTTTTATGTTTAAAATTATAAAGTTATATACCATATTGATTATTTTAATATTTTCCTCGCAACATTTGTGGGCACAAACAAATTATATCAATAAAATAATAACCTACACTACCGATACCATAGCATTTGACACAATTTCTGTTTACAGTTTTAATTTTAAAGTTTATGTTAATGACTCTCTGCTACCTACATCAAATTATTACGTAAACGGTCTAAAAAGTCAATTATATTTTTATAAAGATTTTACAACTGATACTATTAAAATAAGCTACGAACATTTTCCAATTAACTTAAATAATACTTATTATCATAAAAATGATTCTTTAATTTTATCTGACAGTGCTAAATATACCAAAACCTACATATATTCTGTCTCTTCAAAAAACACGCAAGATTTATTTGGTTCATCCTCCCTACATAAGCAAGGTAGCATTTCAAGAGGCGTAACGGTGGGTAATGCTCAAAACTTGTCTTTACAATCTACCTTAAACTTACAGTTAAGTGGCAAAATAGCTTCAAACCTTTACATAAAAGGTGCTATTTCAGACAACAACATTCCTTTTCAACCCGAAGGAAACACCCAAAAATTACAAGATTTTGACCAAGTATATTTACAAGTCTATAATGAAACTTTTACAGTTATTGGTGGAGATTTTTGGCTAAAAAAACCTCAAGGACATTTTCTTAATTATAATAAACGTACACAAGGATTGTCAATAGAACTTCATCAATATAATCAAGATTCCTCTCAGGCACATCACAAAGTTAGCGCCGCATTTTCAAGAGGTAAATTTGCAAGAAACGTTGTACAAGGAACAGAAGGTAATCAAGGTCCTTACAGGTTAAGAGGTGCAAATAATGAACAATTTATTATAGTACTTGCAGGGACAGAAAAAGTTTTTATTGATGGAGAGTTGCTAACCAGAGGACAAGAGTTTGACTATACCATTGATTACAATACTGCTGAAATAACTTTTACTGCCAAAAGGTTAATTACTAAAGATAAAAGAATTATTGTTGAATTTCAATATTCTGATTTAAACTACGCCAGGTCTTTATTTGCTTATAGCTCAAATTTTTCTGGTAAAAAATATAAAG
>DQTE01000103.1 GCA_015662905.1 Crocinitomix sp.
CGTTAGAACTTTACTATGTAAAATCACGAACACCAATAAAAAAATAAAAAAGACAGTGAGTAATTGGTGTAGCGCAGGTTTGAGACACGCAAACACCTGTATAAACGCAGACAGGTGGTGAGTATCGAAAAACAGGCCTGCCTTTGTCGGTAGACAGGTATTCCCAATAATGGCGTGCAGTTTGGCTTTGCAGTAGAAGATACTTGCGGATTTAAGGTATTATAATTTTTGACTGTCTTCCCATTCAATAAATGGTACATATAACTTAGTGCATTTCAAAATTAAATTGGTATTAACTTCAGGATTCATAACCCTTAGGTCGGGAGTTCCAATCTCCCCCACGCCACTTGAGAACAAACGAAACTCCATCAAAAGTCTTAATTCAAGTAATTTTTATGTCTATATTTTAAAAAATTATGGGCATAAAATTGCTAATCCCACTACTTTTGTACTTGTATCCAGTTTATTAAGGTGTGGACAATGAAACGGGAATGACCTTACCATTTATCCATTGATGTGCATTTAAACTAAAATCGGCAATAAACTTTGCCATTTCATAAGCAGATACAGGCGCTTTATAATCAGGAAAAGCCTCATTTAACATCTCTGTTTGAGCTGCTCCTAATGCCAAACAATTGGCTTTAATGTTTGTATCTCTTAACTCTTCTGCTAAACATTCTGTAAAAGAAGCAACTGCAGCTTTAGAAGAACTGTAAACACTCAAGCCTGGAAATTTTACACTCCCCTGAAAACCTCCCATAGAACCAATATTAATAATGTGTCCTCCTTTTTTTAACATAAACGGCACCACAGATTGACAAGCTTTTATCAATCCAAAAACATTAGTTTGATAACTCAATTCAATATCTTTGTCAGAGAGTTCTAATAATGGTTTATTAATGAGTAAGCCAGCGTTATTGACGATAATATCAACAGACTTAAAATGTTTTTGAAGTAGGGGAGTTAAGGCATCATTTGATACATCAAATTTTTCAATAATTACATTAGAATTTTTCTTAAAATCTTTTAATGGAGCTAAATTCCTACTTAAAGCTAAAACATTGTTATCATTGGCTAACAGTTGAACCAACTCTTTACCAATTCCTCTACTAGACCCAACAATAACAATGTTTTTCATAATATTTTAGTATTCGTCAAAAGAAACTACTAATTTTTTGGTTAATGGATGAGCTTGGCAAGTTAAAATAAAACCCTCTTCAACTTCCTCTGGGTCTAAAGAATAATTCAAATCCATTTTAGCTTTTCCTTCTAATACTTTTGCTTTACAAGTACAGCATACACCACCTTTACAAGAAAAAGGGACGTCTGCATCTTCATCTTGTGCAGCTTGTAAAATATTTTTTCCTTTTGATGATAAATCAAATTCAAATTCTTCATCATCAATTATTACAGTAACGTGACTAGTAATTTCTTCAGACTCATCTATTTCGGCTTCCTCTTTTTTGGAGTTGGAAGTATTAAAAAGTTCAAAATGGATATGTTTATCGTCAACACCTTTTGAAGCAAAGAAGTTTTTTACAGCAAAAATCATTTCTTCAGGACCACATACGTAAACCTCATTAACCTCTTCATTTGCCAAATACTCATTGTAAAGAGCTTCAATTTTAGCACTATCAATTCTACCTTTTAAAAGCGTGTTATCAAAATCCTGTCTTGAGTAAATGTAAACAATATTAATATGACTGTAATTTTTTGCTAGTTCATCTAATTCTAATTTGTAAATGGTCTCACGCTCAGATTTATTACCGTAAAATAAAGTTACTTTGTTACTGTCATTGGCATTAACAAGATATTTGGCAATAGAAATAATTGGAGTAATACCACTCCCAGCGGCAAATAAAACATAGTTTTTAGGGGTGGTAGAATTGGCTGTAAAATTGCCCGTAGGTGCCATAACTTCAAGTTCATCACCTTTTTTTAAATGTTGAGCATAAGTCGAAAATGTGCCATTTTCAACTTTTTTTATTGCTACTTTCCATTCATTTTCATAAGGTGCAGTACTCAAGGAATAAGCTCTTCTAACATCTTCTCCGTCAATCATAGCTTTTAATGTTAAATATTGACCGGATGTAAAAGAAAATTTTTCTCTTAGTTCGTTGGGAACGTCAAATGTTATTGAAACCGTATCTGAAGTTTCCTTTTTTACGTCTTTTATTTTTAATTTGTAAAACTGAGTGCTCATCATTAAATTTTTTTGTAAAAGTAAAGTTATTTTCAAAATTTACGTAACAATTTATGGTGTTTTTGTTATATTTATCGACCAAATATAAATATACAATCAATGAAACTATTTTCTTTTATAGGAATATTCCTTTTAACAACAGTTAGCTTTTCTTACAAAATAGATGACTATCAACTATATAAAACAAAACACAAAGATGAACGTGCAGTTGTTTTAAATTATAATCAAACTGTAAATGCAAGTATTAACAAAAAAACAGGCGAGTTAGAATTGTATAGAACCGTAGACTCAAATAGTAAATTCAACCTTTAGGAGTGTTTTTATTTTGAGCAATAGAGTTCAAAAGCTTTTGAATCATATCATTTATTTTTTTAAACAAATCATTACAAGTTTTTGTATCGTTTTCTCGTCATTTTTTATCCAATTTTCTGCATAAATCAAGTAACTCTTTATCACCTAAATAGGCTATTTTATTCACAAGTTTATGGGCAGCTTCATAATTTGTAGAATTTGTACTAAGTTCATACAAGTTATCTTTAATATCTTTAATAAGCTCAGTTAAAATTTCATTGTACTCTTCTTCTGATGCTGAAATGTTCCATATTTTTTCAAACTTTTGATGAGTTGAACTTTTGTTTTTTAACAGAAGAAAATTCTAAATTTAACAGTTTAGCAATTTTAATTAATAATTCGTTAAACTCATAAGGTTTTAAAAGATAATCACTCATGCCACAATCAAAATAACTTTTAATATCAGAGGCTACTGCATTTGCAGAAATACCAATAATTGGAATTGTTTTATTAAATTCTCTAATTTTTTTAGTAGCTTCTATACCGTCCATTATAGGCATTTTTATATCAGTTAAGATTATATCAAAATTAGATGTTTTACAAACTTCTATTAGCTCTTTTCCATTTTTTACAGTCTTTATTTGTAGATTTTTATTCCATGATTTTAGCTGTTTAGCAAGTAAAAGTCTATTCAATTCCAAATCATCAGCATAGATAATTTTTATTTTTTCTATGTCTTTAATCAAAATAGAAGTAATATCATCTTCATAAATTATAGAAGTTTTTGTTTTTTCTAATCTAATAGTGAAGCTAAATTCAGTGCCTACGTTAGGTGTACTATTTACGTTAATTTCACCACCCATCAATGCTATTATATTTTGAGAAATTGTTAATCCTAAACCAGTACCACCAAATTGTGTTGATACAGACTTATTTTCTTGAGTAAAGGAGTTAAAAATACGACATAGATTGTCTTTATTTATTCCTATTCCTGTATCTGTAATAGAAAAGTTAACTCTACATTTTTTTGTGTCACATTCAATTAGTTTAACATTTAAAGTAACTTTTCCCTCAGATGTAAATTTAAGTGCATTACCAAGCAAGTTTAATAAAACTTGATTTAATTTACTAGGGTCACCTTTAACGTAGGTTGGTATTAAGTCATCTATATGTAAAATGTATTTCAAACCTTTTTTTTGGGCGTGTATTCTAAGTGTTTCAAAGCTATTTTTAATGGTTTGAGGTAAGTCAAAACTAATATTTTTTAATTCAGCTTTTCCTGCTTCTATTTTCTTTAAATCTAAAATGTCGTTAAGTATGTGGAGTAAGTTTTTAGAGGACAATAAAATGTGATTTAAAGCGTCAATATCATTGGGGTCATCTAATTTTTGCATTAATAAATTTGTATAACCAATAATGGCATTTAAGGGGGTACGCACTTCATGACTTAAATTTGAAATAAATTCATCTTTGTGTTTTGATGCTAGTATGATTTGTTTATTTTGTTCGGCTATCAATTTTAATGATGCTTTTTTAGCTTTATTTTCTTTAATAAAAAAGTATAGTAATACCTTAAATCCGCAAGTTAATAAAAAGTCTTAAAATATTTGTTTATAGGTTTAAAATCATTTCTACAACTTTGTTCTGTTGGAAATAGCTCTATAAATCTTA
>DQTE01000202.1 GCA_015662905.1 Crocinitomix sp.
CCTAAATAGCTACCAAGCATAGTATTGATACTGTTAATAAAATCACTTTCATCTTTAGTCAATTTAAAAAATATAAAATATTTTAAAAACTTTGTTGCTAATACAATAGCATCCGCATAAACTAGTTTATCATGTTTACTTCTTTTATGTGTTCCCATTAATGCAATTTCTATTTCAATAAAATTCTTTTCTTCATTTTTTAATGCCTCTAAAAAATAATGTGTATAAATATCTATATATTTGTCTTCCACATATTTTGATCGAGGATGTGAAAAAACAACAATATCACATTTGTTTTTTATAAATGGATTATATATAAAACTATTTTTTATATATCCCCCTAATGCCTTAAAAGTATGAAATCTAGAAATTTTACTATGCCCTTGCTCTTCAATATTATATTTAGAAGCAATGATATAATATAAGTCCATTCGCATTAATTGCCATATTTTGATATTTTGAATTTTTTGATCTAATGCATCGAATTTTTCTTCAATTTCAAAAAATATTTCACATAATTGTTTTGGAGTTATATTGGTCATATTATAGTCTTACTGCCAATTTATGATTGTTTAGTATCTTTTTAATATCATCCGGCGTAAACTGAGAAAAATGAAATATATAAGCAGCAGCCACAGCATCAGCACCATTTTGTATCGCCTTAACTGCGTCAAGTGGCTCTCCCATCCCCCCATTTAAAATAACTGGTATTTTTAATTCATCTTTAAATAATTGCATCAACTCTATATCATAACCTTTAGTTAAACCTTCATAGTCTACAGAAGTCAAAAGTATCTCCCCTGCACCATGTTCTTGATATTGTTTTGCTAACATCAAAGGATTAATATCTAAGATGCCCTTTTTCTTACTGAAAACCTTATAATTGTTATCTACCTTTTTTACATCTATAGAACACACTATACATTGTGAACCAAATAGTGATGATGCTTTCTTTATAAACTCTAAATCTTCCAAAGCTATTGAATTGATAGATATCTTATCAGCACCTGCATTTAAAACTTTATAGATATCATCTATTGTAGTTATACCACCCCCTATGGTTAAAGGCATAAAACACTCATCTGCAATATCCGTGATGATTTCTGTGTTAATCTCTTCATCATTCAAACTTGCATCTATATCTAACACTATAAGTTCATCAACATCTCTTGCATTATAAATTCTAGCAGTTGAAGTTGGGTGTCCTATAGTTCTATAAGATTCAAATCCGATACTTTTAACAAGTTGCCAGTCTTTTAAAAGTACACACGGTATCACTCTATGTTTTAACATCTATATTTTTCTCTCAAAACTCACAAAATTTTCTAAGAACTTTAATCCGACTTTCTGACTCTTTTCAGGATGAAACTGCACAGCAAATATATTCTCTTTTTGTAGTGATGAAACGAAATCATCCCCATAATCTGTACTGCTTGTTACAGCATCTTCTAAAGAGGTAAAATGATATGAATGTACAAAATAAAAATCACTACTGTTTGGAATATCTTTAAACAATACATTCTCTTTTTTATATGTAACATTATTCCAGCCTACATGCGGAACTTTTAGATTTGAAGAGTCAAATTTTACAACTATCCCATCAATCCAGCCTAAGCCCTCTGTCTTACCATTTTCATAACTTTTTTTAGCTATTAGCTGCATACCAAGACATATGCCTAAAAATGGTTTTTTATTTTGAAGCACCTCTTTATGTAAAACATCTATCAAACCTAACTCTTTTAAATATTTCATACCATCTTTAAATGCACCAACTCCAGGCAATACTATTTTTGAAGCATTTTTAATTATCTGAGAATCATTTGATATAATAACATCAGCACCAACTTTTGCAAAAGCTTTCTCAACAGATTTCAAATTGCCCATTTTATAATCAATAATAACAATATTATCTGACAATATACTCTTCCTTCCTAACCAATGAGCCATCTATATCTCTTATAAATTTACCATTTTCATTTCGTTTAAAAATTCTTTTATTGGTATAGGAGTCAACTATTTTTTGAAACTCTTTTTCTGAAAACCCAGTATATTTCAAATACTCTTTGATAGCTTTCTTAGGAGGAATTCCATCATATTTATTGACAAGTCTTACACCTTCTTCTCTAGTGATGTATCCAAGTCTTATATCCAAACAAGCATTATCTGCAGCTCTACCAAAACCGTACTTAACATACTTCAAATAATCGTGTAAATGGTTACTATAACAATCCAAATTTTCAAAATTTTCATAAGTTGTCTCTACCGCTCTATCAGCAACACAAAAGCCATGTTCACTAGACTTTTTTAATACTTCTCTCAAATCCCATTTAAAATAGTAGCCTAAAAAAAGTCCTGTCACACCAACTCTATGTATCTCTTCATCACTTGCATAAGTATAGAGAGATAAGTCTTTTTTAGTCAATCCCTCCACACCTATCATATCAGATACTCTATTACCTAAAAGTCCACCAAACTCTTCTAGCCACTGCCTATCAAGATTATTCCTATTTTTACTTGCAGCTGGTCCACCATACTCCATTTGTGGACTCTCTCCCCAAATAATTAACGGTATATTAAAACTAACAGCCATATTTGGCACAGTTGTAAAAATCCCTACATGGTTTTGCCACTCATTATCCCCCATTCGCACAAACGCCTCTTTAGCCAACTTTTTATAAACAATAGGGTTTCGTTTTATATGAATCAAATCAACACCCAAATTATTTAAGTTGTCAAGATTAGCTCTTCCTATCTTAGTAGGGATAGTAGGTTCAAAACAGATACACAATGGATTTAAACCAAGCTCTAAAACTTTTAAAACTTGATAAGTAGAATCTTTACCACCACTTACACCTATAACACAATCATAATTTGAATGCACTTTATATCTTTTAACCAACGATAAAAACTCTTCTTCTCTTTTTTTCCAATCAATATTTTTATTTTTATCTTCTTGTGATCTACAAGCATCACAGACACCCTCCTCATCAAAATGTAAATCAGGCTTGGTATTTGGCATCACACATTTTGCACAAATTATCATGATTTTACTCCTAAAACAACTTGTAACTTATAACCTTGTAGATTTCTATGTAAGGTCTCTTCATCTATTAGAGTTGGTATAAACTCTTTATTTGTTGTGTTTCCTAGATAAGGGTCTTCAAAATTTAGATAATTATTAATAACACCAATTTCAGAGATAACTGTCTGAATGTTTAAAACTTCTAATCCACAACTCTCCGATAATTTTTTAATCGTACTAACACCATATAAGTTTACATGTTCCAAGCCATCAAACATATTACATTTTTCTTGCAATATCTTAGCAGCTAATGAATCTGCACTAGGAATTTGTAAAAATATAACTCCCTTTTTATTAAGAAGTGTTTTTATATGACTTAGATAAAATTTTCCACTCTTTAAATGTTCAAAAACGTCCCATAAAGTAATGGCATCAAATTTCTCTTTAAAAGTAATGTTTTCTAACAAATCATTATAAACTTGATGTCCTTTTTTTTCTGCTAACTTCACTTCTGTCTTATTTAGTTCCACACCATAAGTTTTTATATTTCGTTTTTTAGCCACAGTCAAAAATGTTCCTGAAGAACAACCGACATCTAAAATATTTAAAACCTGAGAATTATTATTTGTAATGGCATCTAAACCTTGATTATATATATTGACATAAAAATCATTTGGGTCACTCTCTACAATTTCTGATTGAACTGCATGGTTACTTTCATAATAATCTTTTAAAGCGGAATCTTTAAATACAGGATTTATATAAACCATTGTACAATCTTGACATTTTACATATCTTCCACCCTCTTTATAAAACATCTCTAGTTCATTGCCACTTTTACATACAGGACATAATCTCTCTTCTGTAAACTCTTCTAAAAATATACCTGTATCAGCATCTATATACTTACTATGGCTATCTATACTTGCATCCCACATTTTGCTTCTTGTTGAATGTAGCTCCTTAACTGTTTGTGCCATTTTTATTCCCTTTAAATCTATCTCCAAATTTATAATCTCTTTTTGCCACTCTACCCAAAATATCTTTCAAATACTTAGGATGCAATCCAAACCCAGGACGAACAGAACGAATATTTTCATCCGTAAAGATTTCCCCTTTTTTAATA
>DQTE01000180.1 GCA_015662905.1 Crocinitomix sp.
CAATTATGCTACCTGCTGTCGATTATTTTGTAATAATGGGGTATGATTACTATTACCCTGGTAGTTCTAATACTGGACCTAATGACCC
This sequence comes from Crocinitomix sp., assembly GCA_015662905.1. Taxonomy (GTDB): domain Bacteria; phylum Bacteroidota; class Bacteroidia; order Flavobacteriales_D; family Crocinitomicaceae; genus Putridiphycobacter. The sequence continues at coordinate 89 of DQTE01000180.1, forward strand.
GTTGTATCATTTTGGTAGCAACTATAATTATACATTGTCAAAAACAATTACATATTATATTGATGCAGGTTGTTCAAGAGATAGATTAGTTTTAGGTTTGCCCTATTATGGTTTTCAGTGGAATACATCAAGTAGTACTGTGCCGAGTGCTACAACGGCAAACGGAATTGCAAGAACATATAGTACGGTTAAAAATAACACATCAGGAAATTATTCAACGGCTAACCATCAATTTGACAATGACAGTTATACTGATATTTACGTGTTTCAACAAAGTGGAACATGGAAACAATGTTTTATTACCGAAAAAGATGCCTTTAGAAAACGACTTCAACACGTTAACAATACAGGAATTGCTGGTATTGGAATTTGGGCGTTAGGGTATGATGATGGATATGATGATTTTTGGTGGGCAATTAATGATTTTTTAACAGATTGTAAACAGGATTCTTGCTCGGGAATCATACACGATTTTGGTGGACCAACTAAAGATTACTACAATGATGAAGACTATACTTGGACCATTGAACCACCTTACGCAACAGCCATCAACGTAAACTTTACTATGTTTAATGTAGAGGCTAATTATGACACCTTATGGATTTTTGACGGAAATTCAGTTACAGCTCCATTAATAGGAGCTTATACCGGAACAAATTCTCCAGGGAGTTTTACTACATCTACAGGTGCAATTACATTTAGGTTTAAATCGGATGGTGCAACAGTAGCACCAGGATTTAATGCTACTTATGCTTGTGTGCAAGACAATACACCACCAACAACATCAATTACATTAAATAATAATTGGGAAACAGCTGATTTTAATGTGACTTACAATGATAATGACGATAATCAGGTGGCACAAGGTTTTCATCTAATCAGCGATTATGATGGTACACAATGGTCAGCCAATACAAATAATGGGTTTCTGTTAGATAGTTTTGATATCATGCAACCTAATTGGACATCTGTTACTGGTTCATGGTCAATAGTAGGTAGTCAAATGTATCAAGCAGATGAGGCGGAGTCAAATACAAATATCTATTTAGATTTGTGGCAAGACAATCAATACACTTACCTCTATCATTGGAAAGGACAAATACAAGGTGCAGGATATAATCGTAGGGCAGGAATCCATTTTTGGTGTAGTGATGCTACGCAAACCCAGAGAGGAGATTCTTATATGGTATATTGGCGTGCCGACCAAGACAAATGTCAAATTTATAAATCAGTAGGGAATAATATTACAATTCAAACTGACGATAACGTAATAGTTGACCCAAATGTAGTGTATGACTTTAAAATAATGTTTAACCCCACAACAGGTAATATAAAAGCATTTTTAGATGATGTTTTAGTGTCAGAATGGACAGATTCATCTCCATTAACAGGCGGAAATCAATTGTCCTTACGTACAGGAAACTGTATTGGTATTTATGATGACTTTAAAGTTTACCGTTCAAGAACAAATTACGAGTTAGTAACAGTATCAATATTAACAGATGATGTGAGGTATCAAAACCAAAATCCACTAACGCCATCAGCCTATATTCATTCTATAGTGATTGATGGAGCAAATAATTGGTCATCTATAGCAACAACAACCCAAAATATTGACTGGACTATACCTGAAACTAACGGAGTGGTGTATGATGGACCAGGAGCAGATATTAACGTTTTTAACAATGCCACAGAAATTTCAGGAAACTGGACAAGCTTTATTGATACAAACTCTGCTATTGCAGAATATTGGTATGCCGTAGGTACATCAGCAGGCGCAACTGATGTTGTAAACTGGACCAACAACGGGTTAAATCAATCGTTTACTCAGTCGGGCTTGAGTTTGATGGTAGGCACAACCTACTATGTGTCAGTTAAAGCTATTAATGGTGCTGGTCTAGAATCAACAGTGGTGTCATCAGATGGACAAACATTACAAGCAGGCTATGTACCACCAGTAGCAGGGTTTAATCCGCCTTCAAATTTGAGTATATGCGAAGGAGATGGTTTACAGTTTACAAATACATCAACCAACGCCACCTCATTTGTATGGACGTTTGGAAACGGTGATTCAAGTACAGATATTAATCCTGTTGTATATTATTCTCAGTCGGGTACATATACTGTAACACTAATAGCCTCTGATGCAAATGGTAATAGTGATGTTTATTTTCAAACTGTAACAGTTAACATTTCAAGTAAACCAGTAGCCGATTTTACAGCTATAACACCAGCAGTTTATCCAAATACTACCATTTATTTTACAAACAATTCTATTAATGCCAATACGTATGTTTGGGATTTTGGTGATGGCACAACCTCTACCGATACAAACCCTTGGCACAGCTATGCTGGAGTTGGTACTTATGTGGTAACTTTAACAGCATCAAACGGAAATTGTCCCGACAGTACAGTAACCCAAAACGTTGAGGTTGTTGTGTCGGTTGTTGGAATTGATGAGAGTGAAGAAGCAAATTTAAACGTATATCCTAACCCGTTTACTAATCAAATTGTAATTAAAGGATTAACATCAGATGAAGCCAATATTGCACTAATTGATATGAATGGTAAAATAATTTATTTAACTCAATCAAATGGAAAAATAAATGTTGAACTTAATGCTTTAAATCAACTTGCTAAAGGTAGTTATGTGTTAAGGATATCAACCACAACCACAACAAAAAATATTTTATTGGTAAAGTTCTGACCTACATTTTGACTTTTAGGCACAAATTTTTATTTGCTTTTCAAGGTGTTTATGAATGCTTCACATTTTGTAACGAACATCCTTGCGGATTTAAGGTAGTAATTTTTTAGTAAATCTAACGTAGTGGTAGGTGTTTAACAAAGTACAGTTATATTATTATATTTGCAACTATGTCTCAAAAGAAAAAAATTGCCATTTTAGGTTCAACTGGTTCAATAGGTACTCAAACGCTTGAAGTAGTTGAGGCCAACTTAGATGCTTTTGAAGTTATAGTATTAACTGCCCAATCCAATGCTGATTTACTAATTGAACAATCTATTAAATTTAAACCTAATACTGTTGTAATTGGTGATGAATCTAAATATAAAAAGGTGGAGGATGCATTGTGGAAACACGATATTAAAACGTATTGTGGAGAGGATGCATTAGTGGATATTGTTCAGATGCAAGATATAGATATCGTTTTAACTGCCTTAGTTGGTTATGCAGGTTTAAAACCAACCATTAGTGCAATTAATGCGGGTAAAAATATTGCGCTTGCCAATAAAGAAACATTAGTAGTAGCAGGGGAATTAATTACAAATTTAGCAAAATCTAAAGGGGTAAATATTTACCCTGTAGATTCTGAACACTCAGCAATCTTTCAATGTTTAGTTGGAGAGTTCCATAATCCTATAGAAAAAATATATTTAACAGCCTCTGGAGGTCCATTTAGAGGTAAAAAAAGACAAGATTTATTAGAAATTACCAAAGTACAGGCCTTAAATCATCCAAATTGGGAGATGGGTGCAAAAATAACCATAGATTCAGCCACAATGATGAATAAAGGCTTAGAAGTTATAGAGGCCAAGTGGTTGTTTGGCTTAAAATCTTCTCAAATTGATGTTATTGTACATCCACAATCTATTGTGCATTCACTGGTTCAATTTACTGATGGTTCAATTAAAGCACAAATGGGATTACCAGATATGAAACTTCCAATACAATTTGCGCTAACTTATCCAAACCGTTTAAAAACAGATTTTGAGCGTTTTAACTTTATGGACTACCCACAGCTTACTTTTGAACAGCCAGATTTAAAAACTTTTACAAATTTAGCTTTGGCATATCAAGCAATGGAAAAAGGAGGGAATGCTGCTTGTGTCATTAATGCTGCTAATGAAGTAACGGTTGAAGCGTTTTTAAACGACAAAATAAAATTTTTAGATATTGCAGATATCAATGCTAAAACTTTACAGTTGGCTTCCTTTGTTGAAAAACCAACTTATGAAGATTTCGTAATGTCAAATACTGAAGCACGACAAATAGCGGTAGATATAGTTGGTTAATCCACATTATTTATTTGAGTGTTAATTTTTCTTTGTAAATATATTTTTTTTGGATTGATTCAAAGGGTCTGTATATGTAATATACTTCATTGTTAATAATTTGAATTTTTTCAACGTATTTATAAAAAAGTTTAAAAGTTTTAGAAACCTTACCCGTATTAGAATTGATTAAACTTAAATAAGTGTAGCCGCCACGCATAAACAAAGCGTATATTTTTCCAGTTATCTTATCTTGTATCAAAGGTTGTTCCCATCCAGATTTTTTACTTTTTAAATGATAGGTGATATTTACAGAATCAACAGTGCCTTGTGTTGGGGTATATTTAAAAAGTTTATTTTTGTAGTGGTCAAAGATAAAAACAGAATCATTTAAAACAAATAAAGGAGCGTATAGGGGTTCGTAATAAAGAGAATTGGTAAAAGAGGCAGCGCCAACCCATATTTCTTTATCAATTCCAGTGTCTAACTCTTTTCGGTGTGCCCACAATTGAGTTCTTGCATCAACAAATTTAAACTCAGCTCTGTATTGCTCCATCATTGGTTCATCAATAACAGCAATCATTGTTTTATAAACCGAATCTGTTTTGTTAAACTCTAAATAATTAAAAGCAGGAAATATATCTGAGTAATTAGAGTAATAGATTCTATCATTTAAAGTGTCAATAATAGGGGCAACGTATTTAAAATAAAAGGGTTTATCTTCTTGAAAAACATTAAAAGTATTATTACTAATTTTTAACCAATAAACATTGTTTTTGGTTATTAAGTGAATGTTTCCTCTAAAATCGCGTTTTAGTTCAATGGTTTCTTCTTTAAAATAAAAGGCGTCTAACTCTTTTTTATTTTCATCAACAAGTCTAATAACACTCCCTTTTTTTTGATTTTTTTCGTAGGTTAATAAAACTAGTTTTTCATTTTTATATACTTCATAATCCGCGACACTATATTCGATAGAGCCAAACACTTCTTCAGGTTTAACACTTATTTCAACCACATTAAATTGATGGTAATTTAAAGTAACATTAATAATTAGGGTGTTTTTTTTAATGTTATTTTTTTCTTTGGTACTAACATAAATAGTTTTGGTGTCAAACCCGTAATGCTTAAAAACAATAGAGTCGAGTTTTGAGCGTTCTATTTCAAATAAATACTCTCCCTTTTCATTAGTAATTACATAGTCTTCAAATCTATAACTATAAACTACTTTTGTGTGGCTAATACCTTGTAAATCTGAATCTACTATTTTTCCTTTAACAGTAATTATCTGCGAAAAAATAGAGTTTTGTAAAACGATAAAAAGTAAAAATAAATAATGTTTTTTCATATTAAATAGATGCTAATCAAGAATAATTCCATAAAATATCATTTGCTTATAATCTATTTATGGTCAAAAGAAGATTAATTAAATTTCAAAGCCAATAACGCAGATGTCATCAACTTGTTCAACAGGGGGTTCACTAGTGTGCATCCAATCGTAAATTTCTTTATCTAAAGCTTCACTTTGTTTTGAAAAAGGTTGATTAAATATATTTAAGATAAAATTTTTCATAGCTTTAACCTTGTATTTTTTCCCTTTTGCACCGCCAAATTGGTCAGCATATCCATCAGATGTCATATAAAATTTGAGTCCCTCTTCAAGTTTAATTATGTGTTCTTCATAAACTTGGTCGTCAGGTGTAAATCCAGCTATAGCAACTTTGGTAGCTTTAATTTCTTCTAACTCACCATTTCGTATAATCCATAAAGGTCTGTTGGCGCCGGCATAAGTTAATTGATTTGTAGTTAAATCTACTGTGCAAATGGCTGCATCCATTCCATCTTTTGTTGAATCTTTATTGTCTTCCTCTTGCTTTAAAGTGTTTTTAATGGCTTTGTTCAAATTAGACAGAATCATACCGGGGGAAGTTTCATTTCTTTCATTCACGATAATATTTAGTCTGTCAGAGCCTATCATACTCATAAATGCGCCAGGCACACCATGACCAGTACAGTCAGCACAAACAATAATTAATTTGTTATTACGTTTTGAAAACCAATAAAAATCACCACTTACAATGTCTTTTGGTTTAAATAGAACAAAAGATTTTGGTAACTGTTTTCGCATTTCTTCATCTAATGGTAAAATGGCATCTTGAATACGTTTAGCGTAATTTATACTGTCTTCTATTTCCTTTTTTTGTTCTAAAATCATATCATTCTTTTGCTCTAAGTCTTTATTTTTTTCTGATATTTCTTTAGTTCTTTCCTTAACTATTTCTTCTAATTCTTCATTTTTTTGCTTTAACCTTTTTGAACTAATTCTAACAGCAATATAAATTAAAAGTAACAGTAACAAAGCATAAATAAAAAATGCCCATACTGTGCGGTACCAAGGTGGTAAAATAGTGAAATGATATGTGGCTACAGAACTTATTTGTCCGTAAACATTTTTAGCTTTTACTTTAAAAGTGTACTCTCCTTCGGCTAAATTTGTGTAATTAGCGGTTCTATTTATAGTCCATTCAGACCAAGTTTTGTCTTTTCCTTCTAAAAAGTAACTGTATTTAGATTGGTGTTTATCTTCAAAATAAGAGGCTGAAAATGAAAATTTAATATCATTGTATTGGTATTCTATTACTGTTGCAATAGTTGAATCTTGAATTTGTGCACCATAATATATTATTGAATCATTATTAATAGTTACTTTACGTATTAAACAAGGATATTTAGTATTGTATTGTTTAAAGTTATTTTCTTTATATCTTATCAAACCTTCTGTACACCCCACCCACAGCACACCATTATCTTCTATATAAAGTTGATTAATTCTTCCGTAGTTTATTCCTCTAAATGGGGTATTAATAAATTTAGATGTTTTTTTATCGTAATAAGCTAATTTTTGGTCAGCGGTAAACCATGTTTTTTCATTATCTTCCTTAATTAAGAGTATTTCAGCGGTAAAAGATGAATCATAAAAAGGTAAATAATCAAAATATCCTCTATAAAAATCAGGGTCGTTTTTAAATTCTTCATCTAATTCTTTAATAACTTCATCCTCATGTATAAAGGTGAGTAATCCAACGGAGTTTCCAAACACTACTTTGCCTTCAAAAATGATTGGTTTTATTAATAGGTCACTATTTAATCCATCCAGTTCGTCGTATTGGTCTATTACAAATTTTGAAGTATCTCTTAATCTTATTGCTCCAGAGTTTGAGGTCCCAACCCAAAATGTGTTTTCATTATTAGGATCTTGAACTAAACCTAAAACAGTGGTAAGAGGGAGAGAAAAATCAGTTATTTTTTGAAATTTATTAGTCCATAGTTTTATACCACCAACACCAACGGTTATAAACATTTTTTTAGAACGAACATATAGTATTTTGTTGGTATTAAAAGGGGTGAGCTTTCTAAAGTTATTTGTTTCAGAATTGTAATCCCACACACCTTCAGTTGAGGCAATATAGAGCTTTCCATTATAGATTTCAAAATCCCAAATTTGATCTTTAAACTGATGTATATTTTTAAATTCGTTTAGTCGTTTAGCTGAAGTGTCTTGTACAAATAATCCATTAGAAGTACCAACGTATAGTAAATTATTATAACGCGTAATGGTCATAACCTCATCTTCAATCCCAGATTTTTCATTAAAAAACGATAAAGGAGAATAATAGTTTACCTTTGCAATTCCATTTCCTAACCCCAACCAAAGGTTTTGTTGATAATCTTCAAACATTACTTTAATGTCCTCAGACCTCAAACCGTTTCTTCTGTCTATTTTTTTTATAATTGTACCTTGTTCATCAATGATATATACGCCAGATGAAAAAGTACTCAAAGCATAATTGTTATCACTTAATTTAATTGAGTTAAATATTTTTAATGGGTTAATATGATTATTGTTTTGATCTAATATAGGGACTAATGAATCATTATAATACTTAAACAATCCTTTTTCTTGAGTAACAATAAATAAAGAGTCAGATGTATTTGATTGAAAGATTCCAAAACAGCCATATATACTAAAAATGTTTTCTGTACCTTTAAGTAAGATAAGTTTTTGTTTTAACTCATCCCACATTAATAATCCTTTTTCTCGTTCTCTCACATAAAAAACACCATTTACCATATATGAAGTATGAAAGGAGGTGTTTGGCAATATGGTTTGAACTGTTTTTGATTTTAAATGATAAATGAAAATGCTTTCTTGGGCTTGAAAAAAAATGTGATTTTTATTAGCATAGATAGCCATGATATTACTATAGGATTGCTCTTCCTCTGGTAATTGATTTGATAAAGAATGATATTTTAACCTTCCAATACTATCTGTTTCTAAAAAACCAAAATTGTTGTAACTTCCAGTATAAATCACCCCCGTTGAATCGGTAGCCAGACTATGTACGTAACTACCTAAAGTCACTTCAATAAAATCCCAGCTTTGTCCGTCATATTCTAAGACACCATTTGAATTTCCAAAATACATTACTCCTCTATTATCTTGAGTAATGGCGTAATTTTCTGGATTCATTTTGTAGGGAGAACCATCAGAGTTAAATTTATTTATTTTATAATCTTGTGGGGAGTAGTTAACAACAGGTGGGAAAAAGCCTTGTGCAAAAGAAAGTAACGTGGTAAAAAAAAATAAAATTGTTAATAAATGCTTAAACATTATTGGGATATTTTTAATGAATGAAATTATTTTTACCAAAAATAATAAAAATGAGTAAAGAAACCACATTTTTCAGTATAATTAAAGCTGTTGAAACTTTTCATAATGCTTTTGGGATTGAAAATAATTACCAACCAACAGAAAATATAAGCCAAAAAGATTATGAATTAAGACACCGTTTAATGCATGAAGAAAATGAGGAGTATTTAGAGGCAGTTAAAAACGGTGATATGGTTGAAATTGCTGACGCCTTAGGTGATCAGCTGTATATTTTATGTGGTACTATTTTAAAGCATGGATTACAACATAAAATTGTTGAAGTTTTTGAAGAAATCCAACGTTCAAATATGAGTAAGTTAGACAAGAATGGTAAACCAATTTATCGTGAGGATGGTAAAATATTAAAATCTGACCAGTATTTCAAGCCTAATATTAAAAAAATATTAGAGCAATAGAAAATAAATAAAGAAGGATATTATTCAATTGAAGCACTCATCCATTTTCGGTAAGTTTCAATATCCATACCTTTTTTTAAGGCCATATCTTTTAGTTGATCTTCTTTAATTTTACCCACACCAAAGTACTTTGCTTTTGGATGCGAGAAATACCATCCACTAACGCTTGCGGTTGGGTACATGGCTAAGCTTTCTGTAAGTGATACTTTTGACTGTTTAGTAGCATCTAAAATTTTAAAAAGACCTATTTTTTCTGTATGGTCTGGGTTTGCGGGGTAACCTGGAGCAGGGCGAATGCCAACATATTTTTCTTTAATTAATTCTTTTTTAGTTAAGGCGTCTTTTTCATAACCCCATAAGTCTTGCCGTACTATTTCATGAAGTTTTTCAGCAAAAGCTTCAGCAAGTCTGTCTGCCAAAGCTTTAAGTAATATTGATTGATAATCATTATGGTCTGCTTCAAATTCGGCTAATTTTTTTTCAATACCAAGTCCTGCTGTTACTACAAACCCGCCTATATAATCTTTTACTCCTGTTTGTTTAGGTGCTATAAAATCAGCAACAGACATGTTGTTTGCTCCTTTAGTTTTTTTTAGTTGCTGACGCAGTGCAAATTGCTTATGCAAAACTTTTTTTCTACTATCATCTACATAAATTTCAATGGTATCATCATCTATAGTGTTAGCTGGCCATATTCCAACAGAGGCTTTTGCAATAAGCCATTTTTCGTTAATAATTTGTTGGAGCATTTTTTTTGCATCATGATATAGTTTAGTGGCTTCATTTCCGTATTTCTTGTCTGTTAAAATGTCAGGGAATTTTTTTCGCATTTCCCAAGTATAGAAAAATGGCGTCCAATCAATATAGTCGAGTAAATGAGTTAAGTTAAAGTTAGAATAATGTTTTACTCCAACAAAATTGGGTTGAAACGGTGGTTCTTTATCCCAATCAATTTTATATTTATTGTTACGCGCTTCGTTTATAGATAAATATTTTTTAACTCCTTTTTTCTTTGCGTAATTTTCTCTTACTTTCTGGTAATCAGATTTTAATTTTCCTATAAAATTAATTTTATTTTCACTTAATAATTCACCTACAACAGTAACAGATTTAGAAGCGTCTAACACATAGACAGTTTGTCCTTTTGTATATTTTTCATCAATTTTAACAGCTGTATGAACCTTAGATGTAGTAGCACCTCCAATCAATAAGGGGATGTCAAAACCTTGCTTTTCCATTTCTTCAGCAACATTTACCATTTCATCTAAAGATGGGGTTATTAATCCACTTAAACCAATAATATCTACGTTGTGTTTTTTGGCTTCTTCTAAAATTTTTTCTGCAGGTACCATTACACCTAAATCTATAATTTCATAGTTATTACAGCCAAGCACAACACTTACTATATTTTTTCCAATATCATGAACATCACCCTTTACGGTTGCCATTAATACTTTTCCTGCGCTATTTTTAGCTGTTTTATCTGCTTTAATAAAAGGTAGGAGGTATGCTACGGCTTTTTTCATTACTCGGGCAGATTTAACTACTTGAGGTAAGAACATTTTCCCTTCTCCAAATAAGTTACCTACTACATTCATTCCTGTCATTAAAGGACCTTCGATTACTTGTAGGGGTTTGTCAAATTGTAAGCGGGCTTCTTCAATATCCTCATCAATATAATCGGTAATTCCTTTAACTAAGCTGTGTGTAATTCTCTTTTGTAAATCCCAAGAACGCCATTCTAAATTAACAATTTTTTTCTTAATATCACCTTTTACTGAATCAGCAAAATCTAACAATCTTTCAGTGGCATCATCACGTCTATCTAGCAAAACGTCTTCAACACGTTCCAATAAATCTTTTGGAATATCATCATAAACCTCTAACATGGCAGGATTTACAATTCCCATATCCATACCTTCATTTATGGCGTGGTATAAAAAAGCCGAGTGCATGGCTTCACGGACAATGTTGTTTCCTCTAAAAGAGAATGAAACATTACTTACTCCACCACTTACATGAGCACCCGGTAAATTTTCACGAATCCATCTTGTAGCCATAAAAAAATCAATGGCATTTCGGCGGTGTTCTTCCATTCCTGTAGCAACAGGAAAAATGTTAGGGTCAAAAATAATATCTTGTGGGGGAAAATCAACTTTATCCACTAAAATACGATAGGAGCGTTCACACATTTGAATGCGTTTTTCATAGGTGTCAGCTTGTCCATTTTCATCAAACGCCATAACAATAGTTGCAGCACCGTATTGTTTAATTTTTTTGGCTTGAAAAATAAAGTTTTCTTCTCCTTCTTTTAAACTTATAGAATTTACTACTGATTTTCCTTGGGTACATTGTAACCCAGCTTCTATAATTTCCCACTTAGAAGAATCAATCATAATGGGTACACGAGAAATGTCAGGCTCAGATGCGATTAATTTTAAAAAATTAATCATGGCTTCTTTTCCGTCAATCAAGCCATCATCCATATTAATGTCAATAATTTGAGCACCATTTTCCACTTGTTGTCGTGCAACAGATAGCGCTTCATCAAACAGTCCTTCTTTTATAAGTCTTAAAAACTTGCGAGAGCCAGCAACATTAGTTCGTTCTCCAATATTAACAAAATTAGTATTTTCATTAATAATTAAGGGTTCTAACCCACTCAACATTAAAGGGGGTAAGTTAAGCCATTTATGTTTATATTTTCCGCTGTAATTAGGGTGAATACTCATTTGTTATTGTCAATTTTTACATCAGTACATTCCACTCATCACGACTTGAATCTCCTACCCAGTCTTTGAATTGTTCTTTACCACCTCTAACTGCCCAATCAGAATCTATCGTTAATTTTGCACTAATTCCGCCACGCGGGTTGCAAATCATTGTTATTCTTAATCTTTCTGGTTCATAAACTTCCATTAAGTGGTCGTAAAAAATATTAATTAATCTTTCGTAAGAAACCACAATATCTCTCAAATGAAAAGAGTATTGTTTTAAAGATTTGAGTTCGATAATTTTTTTTCCGGGATACATTGTAAGGAATACCGTAGCAAAATCTGGCTGTTCCTTTACTCCTAAAAAAGTAAATTCAGGAATTTTAATTTTAATCTCATATGCCTCTTTTGAAGGGTTAGGGATTGACTTCAAGATTTTTTTATCTATTTCGCTATATAGTTTTGCACTCATATTTATGTTATTTATTATTCATTTTTTCAACTAAATTAGACATGTGTTTTATATGTTCTGGTGTTGTGCCACAGCAACCACCTATTATGTTTACTAGATTTTCATCTAAAAATTGTTGTATTTGTTTGCCCATTATTTCGGGAGTTTCATCATATTCCCCCATTTCATTCGGCAAACCAGCATTAGGATGTGCGCTTACATAAAACGGGGCTTTTTGTTTTAAAGTTTTAATGTAAGGTCTCATTGCATCAGCACCTAACGCACAATTCAGTCCAATACTTAGTAAATTAGCGTGTTGCATTGAAATTAAAAAAGCTTCAGTTGTTTGTCCTGACAGTGTTCTACCACTAGCATCAGTTATGGTGCCAGATACCATAATAGGGAGTTTTATACCCTTTTGTTTTGCCACGTTTTCAATAGCGAAAAGGGCAGCCTTTGCGTTTAAAGTATCAAAAACAGTTTCCACTAATAATAAATCTACACCACCTTCTATTAAACCTCTAACTTGTTCCTCATAAGCTTGAACTAATTCAAGAAATTCTATATTTCTAAAACCAGGGTCGTTAACATCTGGCGATATTGATAATGTTCTGTTTGTAGGGCCAATTGAACCAGCAACAAAACGTGGTTTGTTTGGGGTTTGAATTGTAATTTCTTGCGCAACTTCTTTAGCTATTCTTGCAGAGTGATAATTTATATCGTAAGCATATTTTTCTAGATTGTAATCAGCCTGGGCAATTGATGTTCCACTAAAAGTATTGGTTTCAATAATGTCAGCGCCGGCATCAAGGTATTCTTTATGAATCGCTTTAATTATATCTGGTCTCGTTAAAGATAATAAATCGTTGTTACCTTTTAAGGGAGAGGGGTGGTTTTCAAACCAACCTTTTCTAAAATCATGCTCATTAAGATGATAACGCTGAATCATGGTACCCATAGCACCATCAAGAATAAGAATTTTACGCTCTAGTATGTCTTTAATGTCTGTTTTCATATATAATATTCAATAATTAAACTTATATAAAAAGATAGACCGAGAAATACAAAGAGATAAAATCACGCTTATATTTCCGTCTGTTGACGGATGGAATTGGCACCTTTCCTACTTTGGTAGGTTGCCAAGGTTTCATTGGGCCGTTCCCTCCACCTTTCTTTATAAGTTATTTTAATGAACTGGTACAAAGATATAATAAATAATTAATGATAACGCAAAATAATAAGATGTTTTTAAGTGTTCCCCACATCTTAACAGAATTAATAATATGTATTTTATAAGTATTATATGTAACATTATAACTAATTTTAAACTTTCATCTTAACATTTCAATGGATATGAATAAGAACAAACATCTTCCTTTTAAAGGGTTAAACCTTCCGGCTGAAGAGGCTATAAAACGCTCCGCTGAGTTTTTTGAATTAATGCGCCAAAGACGTTCAGTTAGGTTTTTTTCTGATAGAGCAGTGCCTAGGCAAATTATAGATAACATTATTAAAACAGCAGGTTCAGCACCCTCTGGAGCTCATAAACAACCTTGGTCATTTTGTGTAGTGTCAAACAAACAGCTTAAAAGCAAAATAAGAGATTTAGCCGAGAAAGAAGAAAAAATAAATTATGAGTCTCGTATGAGTGAGAGGTGGAAAGAAGATTTAGAGTTTTTAGGAACAGACAACATTAAAGAATTTATTGAAATAGCACCTTATTTGATAATTGTTTTTAGAAAACCTTATGATTTTGATGAGAAAGGAAATAAAACTCAAAATTATTATGTGAATGAATCTGTAGGTATAGCTAGTGGGTTTTTAATTACAGCTATTCATAATGCTGGACTCGTTACATTAACCCATACACCAAGCCCAATGGGGTTTTTGGAAGAAGTATTGAACAGACCTAAAAACGAAAAAGCTTACCTATTGTTACCTGTTGGATATCCCGCAGAAAACGCTACGGTTCCAAATTTAACAAGAAAAAAAATAAATGAAATTGCATTTTATTACGAATAAATTTTGATTTCTAAAGGATAAATATTTTCTTTGCAAACTGATAACCATAAAAACAGATAAAATTATGTCTGACGTAAAATCAAGAGTAATATCTATTATTGTAGATAAATTAGGAGTAGCTGAAGATGAAGTTACTACAGAAGCAAGCTTCACTAACGACTTAGGGGCTGATTCACTAGACACAGTGGAATTAATAATGGAATTCGAAAAAGAATTTAACATTGCTATTCCAGATGATCAAGCTGAAAAAATCCAAACAGTTGGAGACGCGATTTCATTTATAGAAGGAAACGCTAAGTAATTAAGTTAATGTAAGTAAATTGAATTAATAAAAAGCATCATGGAATTAAAGAGAGTTGTAATCACAGGTTTAGGGGCGTTAACACCCATAGGAAACACAGTTGATGAATACTGGAAATCTTTAATAAATGGAGTAAGTGGCGCAGCGCCAATTACTTATTTTGATGCTTCAAAATTTAAAACTCAATTTGCTTGTGAACTTAAAAACTTTAACGTTACTGATTATTTGGATCGTAAAGAAGCTAGAAAACTAGATCAATTTTCACAGTACGCCATGGTTTCAACAGCTGAAGCTATGGCGGACTCTGGAATTGATGTTGAAAAAATAAACCTCAGTCGAGCTGGGGTGGTTTGGGGTTCTGGAATTGGAGGTTTAAAAACATTTCAAGATGAAGCAGCTAATTTTGCTACTGGAGATGGTACACCAAGATATAACCCTTTCTTTATTCCTAAAATGATTGTTGATATAGTAGCGGGTCATATTTCTATTAGATATGGATTTAGAGGGCCAAACTATGTAACTGTATCTGCCTGTGCTTCATCTAACAACGCATTGATAGATGCGTTCAATTTAATTAGATTAGGTAAGGCTGATGTGATTATGACAGGAGGTTCTGAAGCGGCTGTTAACGAATCAGGAGTCGGAGGTTTTAATGCTTTAAGAGCGCTTTCAACAAGAAATGATTCTCCAGAGACAGCTTCTCGTCCTTTTGATAAGGATAGAGAAGGTTTTGTGTTAGGGGAAGGTTCTGGTGCAATCTTAGTTGAGGAGTTAGAACATGCTAAAGCTCGTGGCGCAAAAATTTATGCTGAAATTAAGGGGAGTGGTCTGTCAGCAGATGCTTATCATATTACAGCTCCACACCCAGACGGATTAGGTGCTATAAGTGTGATGGAACAAGCTCTTCAAGAGGCTGGTCTTTCAACAAAAGATGTTGATTATATCAATGTTCACGGTACTTCAACACCGTTGGGAGATATTGCCGAAACAAAAGCAATTAAAAAAGTGTTTGGAGATGACGCTTATAACTTAAATATATCTTCAACTAAATCAATGACAGGACATTTGTTAGGTGCTGCGGGTGCAATAGAAGCCATAGCTTGTATTAAAGCAATTGAAAACAATATCGTCCCCCCAACCATTAATCATTTTACTGATGATCCAGAAATTGATTCTAAACTAAATTTAACATTTAACAAAGCTCAAAAAAGAGAGGTAAATGTTGCTTTAACAAACACATTTGGATTTGGAGGACATAATACCTCTGTAATCTTTCAGGCTTTTAACGATTAATTTATTTTGCGTTTTTTTTTCAAAAAAAGAACAACAGTTAAAAACATTGAATTAAGCACTTTTTTGCTTAAAAGGTTTAAGTATAGACCTAAAGATATAAGTGTATTTGAAAAAGCATTTACACATAAATCGTATAGTAATTCAATGCCCAACGTTAAAAGTAATGAACGGCTTGAATATCTTGGAGATAGGGTCATAGATTTAATTGTTGCTGATTTTTTATTTGAAAAATTTCCTGATAAAAATGAGGGTGAATTAACAAAAATAAAATCTAAAATAGTTAGTCGTAAAATGTTGTCAGAATTAGGAGCTAAAATTACACTTCTTAACTACATTAAATATTCTAAAAACAGATCAATAAATACTCAAACACTTGAAGGTAATGCTTTTGAAGCGCTTATTGGTGCATTATATATTGATTGTGGTTATGAAGAAACAAAAAAAATATTTAATGAATACATTATAAAGAAATATATAAATATAGACAAAGTATTGAGTGAAGAGAGTGATTTTAAAAGTACTTTGTTAATCTGGGGACAAAAAAACAAACTTCCAATTAAGTTTAATCTAGTAGAAAAAGCCACTAAGCAAAATAATTATTTATACATCATTAATGTTTTAATAAATAATGAAACTTGGGGACTTGGAAAGGGAAGGAATAAAAAAGAAGCAGAACAAAACGCGTCTAAAGAAACACTTGAACTTTTAGGCTTGTAAAACATAATTAGTTGATAAATGATAGTTTACATTACTGGTTCGTCAAAAGGGATAGGAAAGACTTTAACTCTAAAATTATTAAAGTTAGGGCATTTTGTATATGGGATTTCTCGAACTAACAAAATTTTTCATCAGAATTTTAAGCATGTTTCTCTTGATTTATCAGATATTAAGGCTGTAAAGTCTTTTGAGTTTGAAACTAATTTTAAAGATGATATAGTTTTAATTAATAATGCAGGGGTTATATTACCCATAAAACCCATAGGGCATTTACTTGATGATGAAATTATTAACATCACAAATGTGAATTTATTGTCACCTCAAATATTAATAAATAAGTTCATACATAAGTTTCAAACATTTGAAAATAAATACCATATCATTAATATAAGCTCTGGAGCGGGTAAATATCCAATAGATGCTTGGGCAACTTATTGTGCTTCAAAGTCAGGGATAGATTTGTTTTCTGAAACCATTAAGTTAGAGTTTACCAATAGAAGTTTTGATAATTGGAACATTCATTCCTTTGCACCAGGTGTAGTTGATACTGAAATGCAAGAAGAGATTAGGAATGCTAACCCAAAAGATTTTAATAACTTACAAAAATTTATCAGTTTAAAAGAAAACAAAGAGTTGCTTAGTCCAACTTTAGTTGCGGATAAAATTATTGAAATTATAGAACAACCCAAAAAATATAAAAATGTGGTTTTTTCTGTAAGAGATGATCAGTAAAAGGTACTATAGTAAATTTTTAACCGTTCAAAAAACCGTTTAATCAATAAAATTCACCTTTTAAGATAAAAGATTTGATACCTGATATTATTTGTTGTATATTTATGCTTTGAAAAGTTAAAACTACATGAAATTTTTATTTATTCTATTTATAATTCTATCAATAAGTCTGAGTTATGCTCAAAACAATTGGTGTGGGTTTGATGATATGCTTCAAAAAGCTTATCAAGAAAATCCATCTTTAGAAAATCAAATTTACGAACATTTTGACCGCATAGCCAATGGGCAAATAATAATGGAAGAAAGGGTTGACCCTATAATTATTCCTGTTGTTGTTCATATTATCCATAATGGAGATAACGGAAATATATCTGATGCTCAAGTGTATGATGCGATTAGAATGTTAAATGAAGATTTTAATAGGTTAAACGCAGATACTGTGGATACAAGAAATACGGCAGACGCCCCATTTAAACCCATTGCTTCTAATCTGAATATAGAGTTTAGATTAGCAAAAATTGACCCTAACGGTAATTGTACCAATGGGATTGAAAGACGAAATTCGGCTATTGCAAGTTATAATGCTAATGATGATAATGCAAAATTTTATAGTGGAGGTGGTCTCGACATTTGGGATAGAAATAAATATTTTAATATATGGGTGGTAAATTCAATTGAAAATTTTAGTGGAGGCCAAGGTGTTATTTTAGGCTACGCCCAATTCCCACAATGGGGGGCAGCAGACACTTATGGCTTTGTTGTAAGACATAGTGCCTTTGGTAGTATTGGCACGGCGAATGGAGATAGAACAGTAACGCATGAATTAGGACATTGTTTAGGTTTGTTTCATACGTTTCAAGGTGGTTGTGGAACAAATTCTAGTAGTTGTAGTAGCCAAGGAGATGGTTGTTGTGATACACCACCGGTTAATGACCCACATTGGTCTTGTTCCTCACTTCAAAACTTTTGTAATGAAGTGCCAAATGGTGATTATTATGGCTTTGACGCTTACGACCAATTTGAAAACTATATGAGTTATAGCCCTTGTCAAAATATGTTTTCAGAAGATCAAAAAGCAATTATAATGGCTAACTTTACTTCTGTTGGTTTTATGATCAATCTAGCTTCTCAATCTAACCAAATAGAAACTGGAGTTTTACAACCAGATGTGCTGTGTAACGCTAAATTTACAAGTAATACGCGTGTAATTTGTGAAGGAGATTCGGTTAAGTTTTCAGATTTATCATTTCATGGTGTTTCTAACAGAACTTGGACTTTTTCAAGTGGCTTGCCAGTTGGCTCTACTGACTCATCTGTTTACGTAACGTATAACAATATTGGAACTTATCCTGTAACTTTAAACGTATCTGATGGAACCAATTCTACTTTGATTGACTCTGTTAATTATATTTCTGTATTAAGTTCAACAGGAACAGCACTACCATATAGTCAAGGGTTTGAAAACATAACCTCTTTTCCAGACTACTCTAAGTTTTTTGTTGAAACTACAAATTACTCAAATGTAAACTGGGAACTAAACACGACTGTTTCCAGTACTGGAAATAAATGTATTTTCTTAGATAACTTTTCAAATAATTCTGGTTCTTTTAATAGTTTCACATCCGAAACCATAGATTTAACCAGTGTGCCTTCAACAGACGAAATATTGTTTTCTTTTGACTATGTGTATTCTAAAAAAACGGCAGAAGATTTTGAATCTTTAAAAATATTTGGTACAACAGATTGTGGTAAAAGTTGGATACTATTTAAAACTTTTACATCAAATGAATTAGACCAAGGTTTTGTTAGTAGCCAACCATTTTTTCCTGTTAGCAATGATTGGAGTACAAAAATATTTACAATTTATTCTCTCTTTCAAACCAATAATTTTAGGTTTAAAATGGAATTTGAATCAGGGGGAGGGAACAACTTCTTTATTGATAACATTAATATTTTTCCTGCTTCACAATTAGGATTGAATCAACAAGATTTATTGCAAGACATTAGTGTTTTTCCTAATCCAACAAATTTTAATACGGTATTAAACTTTTATTCATCTACACAACAAAATATAGAAATCGTTGTTTATAATAGCTTAGGTGAAGTTGTTTCTAAGCCTTTTGTTAGTTTGGTAAAAATAGGTAGCAATCAATTTAACATTGAATCAGCTAATTTTAAAAAAGGTATTTATTACATAAATATAAATGGAGACAATGTCTCGAAAACAGTAAAATTAATTAAAAACTAAAATTTATAATGATGAAGAAAATTATAACTTCTTTTTTAAGTTTGACATTGTTAGCTTCTGCTTCTTTTGCTCAAACAAATGCTTCTGGAGAGGTTACTACGCCTTGCGGAACAGTGGAAATGCAAAATAGAATTTTTGATGAATATCCACAAATTAAAGCACAGTGTGATGCTGAACAAACACAGTTTCAGCAAGATTATGAAACAATGATGCAAACGTATAACCCTAATACAGATAGGGTTCAATATGTAGTTCCAGTAGTAGTACATATAGTACATTTAGATGGGCCAGAGAATATATCAGACCAACAAGTGTATGATGTGATAGACTTGTTAAATGAAGATTATAGCGCAACCAATAGTGATTTAAGTTTAGTTATCCCCGCATTCTCAGGAATAATTGGAAATGCTGATTTTGTATTCAAATTAGCAAAATTAGACCCTAATGGAAACTGCACAAATGGAATTACAAGAACCTATTCTACAACTACAGATGATAATGGGTTTAGTGGGACAACTCATCCAATTGTTGATGCTGTTCAAGCTGAACACGGTACTTGGTCACAAAATAAATACCTTAATATTTTTGTTTGTAGAAGTACAATTAGTGGAGCAGCGGCATATACTTATAATCCCGCAAACTGGTACCCTGTAACAGGAATGCTTGGCGGAATTATTTGTTTATATAATTACTTTGGTAATACTGGCACAGGGTCTAGTCGTCACACAGTATCGCATGAGGTGGGGCACTGGTTTAATTTATCTCATACCTGGGGGCCAAATAATGATCAAGGGCAATCTACTTCTTGTTCAACAGATGATGGTGTTTCAGACACACCAAATACAATTGGTACAAACGGCACTTGTGATTTAGCCCAAACCACATGTGGTAGTTTAGATAACATCCAAAATATTATGGATTATTCGAGTTGTGACAGAATGTTTACACAAGGTCAAGTAGCTAGAATGATAACTTCAATAACAAGTACAACAGCAGGTAGAAATAATTTATGGACAGCGCAAAATCTTACAGATACAGGAGTGAATTTACCAGGTGAAGCTTGTGAGGTTAGAATTTTAGAATCTAATACGGTTATATGTGAGGGGGGTACGGTAACTTTTACAGATAACTCTTATTCAAATATTACAAGTAGAACGTGGACTTTTACAGGAGGAGATATTACAACCTCTACTGACTCAATTGTTACAGTTACCTACAATACCGTTGGCTCTTATGATGTGACTTTAGAAGTTACAGGTGGTGCTACAACACTGTCTCAAACATTAACAAATCATATTACCGTAATCCCGGCAGTAGGATTACCAGCAACTTATTTAGAGGATTTTGAAAGTTACACATCTTTGCCTGACAATACTAACTTTTTTGTATCAAATCCAGGTAACAATAATGCTTGGGATATTGATAATACAAACGGATTTAACAGTAATCAATGCTTAAAATTAGCAAACTATAACCAACCTGCAGACAACAGAGATGCTTTTATGTCAACAACTATTGATTTGTCTTCATTTACAAGCGCAGATAATGTGGTAATGACATTCGATTATGCCTATAAGAAAAGATATACGGGTACAAATGAGCAATTACTTGTGTTTGGTTCAATTGATTGTGGTGACACTTGGTTTGTAATAAAATCTTATGATAGTGATGATTTAACGTCTAGTGTTTTATCAACAAATTTTAACCCAGCTGATGATAATGATTGGGATAGAAAACAAGTTACTATTTATCCTCTGTTTTTAGTTGATAATTTTAGATATAAAATAGAATTTGTGTCAAGTAATGGCAATAATATCTATATTGATAATATTAATCTTTTACCAGTTGATCAGGTAGGAGTGGGAATTAATGAAATAGATTTAGATAGTAAATTAACGGTTTACCCTAATCCTGCTACATCTATAGCAACTATATCTTATTACTCCTCTATTGATACAGATGCTACTATAGAGATTTATAATGTAATTGGAGAGAAAGTACAAACTGTTTACAATGGTTCTGTATCACAAGGTCCTAACACATTTAATGCTGACTTGAACAGCTTATCTAAAGGTGTTTATTTTGTGTCTATTAAAGATGTAAAAGGAACTAAAATAGTTAAGTTGGTAAAAGAGTAAATTTAGTTTTTAACAATTTTAAAAATCCCGTTTCATTAAATTGAAATGGGATTTTTTTATTGAAGTTGCTTTAAGGTTGGATGATAAAATGTGAAAATGAGTTGTTTTGTTGATTGACATGGCATTTTTGAAAAGCACAGCCATGGTTAGAAAAAATAACGAAGGCAGGCGATAAAAGAATCATTTTTTACTTATTATTTCGACTTTAAACAATTTCATTGTACTATTACAAATTTACCACTTGTAACATCTTCATTATAGTCATCAAAAATATGATAGTAATATACACCGGGAGAAAGATGGAGTGGGATATTTATCCATTTGAATAAAGACGCCTTGTAAAAAACAATTTTACCACGACTATCATATAGGGAGAAAAATAATTGATTAGCATTGTTACCACTATAAATAATTACACTATTATTATTAATAAAAGGGGTATTTGTTACCAATGCTTTCTCTTGCGATAAACGGCTTAGCTTAATAGGGAAATAAAATAAAAATAATCCATTTTGACGGTCAGAAACTAATATTAAATCCTGATGTTTAAACACATAAACACCCCAAGCACCATTTAATTTATAGTTGGTTTGTTGCCAAAATGTATCGTAAAAAGCCACTTCTTTTGGTTGATTGGTTGAAATGTCAACAATGCGTAATCCTTCGTTGTAATAGGAGATAAATAAAAAGTTGTTGTATATCATAACGTTATGAGGAACTTTATTGATATAATCGTTAGTACCGTATAAATTGCTTACACTTATGTTTAAAAGAGAGGTAGCATCACATATTTTAATGCGTTTTCCCGTAGTTTCATCAACAAAAACATATTTTTTTCTGTCCTCACTTAGCCAACCACTATGGTTGTAGCCTTGCTCAACATAAAAATCTAATAATCCTAATTGTTGAATGGTTTGAGAAGAAAAATCATAGATGTGAACGCCATCAAAACCACAATTTAAAAAAGCGGTGTCATTGGTAACATAACAATCGTGAACATAGTTTACTTGATTAAAGTCTAACCAAAGTGTTGGAGAGATAGGGTTAGAAATGTCAAGAATTTTCATGCCAATATTGTTTGGTCCACAAGCGTATAATTTGGCTTTATTAGTGTCTATAAAAATATTGTGACAAACCTGAAAATATTGGTTGCTATCATATACTTTATGTATTGAATCTGGTAAAAAGCTAAGGTCAAAAATTTGTAAACTACTTGAACCCTCATCACATACCGCATACAAATAATTTTTATAGGTTTTGTAATCTCTATGTTGTACCAAAAAAGATTGATATTTTCCCGGCTTAAAATCTATGGGAATTAGTTTTCTATCTTTTACCTGAAAAATATGTGTGCCTTCTGTAGAACCTATGGCACAGTATGTATTGTTATTGTGTTCAAATCCCCAAACATCAGAAAAATAGGCATCCTCTGGACCTTTAAGTAAAGTTGTGTCTGTCCAATGGTCTAATAATTCAATGTTAAAATAATTTTGTGAAAACACAACATTGCAAAAAATTAAAGGTATATAAATTAGGTTTTTAAGCATTGTTTAATTAATTTGTGTTAAAATTAAGACTAAATCAGTAATAATTAAGTTAAAAGATTAGAAAACTTTAAACGAATAATATTATATTAGCAAACCCAAAATAAATGAAAAACTTAGTCATTATACCAACATATAACGAAAAGGAGAACATTGAAAAAATGATTCGTAAAGTAATGTCTTTAAAAGAGGACTTTCATTTGTTGGTGGTAGATGATGGTTCGCCAGATGGAACAGCATCAATAGTAAAAAAAAATCAATTTGAATTTCCAGAACGTTTACACATTGAAGAGAGAGAGGGAAAATTAGGTCTTGGCACTGCATATTTGCACGGGTTCAATTGGGGGTTAAGTAGAGGTTATGAGTATTTGTTTGAAATGGATGCTGATTTCTCTCACAATCCGGACGATTTAAAAAGATTATTAAATGCTTGTATTGTGGAGGGAGCTGATGTAGCCATAGGATCGCGTTATGTTAAAGGAGGGAAAGTCGCTAACTGGGATAAGAAAAGATTACTTTTATCCTATTTTGCATCTTGGTATGTACGTATGATTTTATGGATTAATATCCGTGACACAACAGCAGGGTTTAAATGTTATAACAGAAAAGTTTTAGAAAAAATTAATTTTAATGCCGTTACTTTTAAAGGTTATGCCTTTCAAATTTGTATGAAATATGCAGCCATTAAGTTAGGGTTTAAAGTCGTTGAAGTACCTATTACTTTTATAGATAGAGAATTTGGTACATCAAAAATGAGTACGGGTATATTTAAAGAAGCTATTTTTGGGGTTTGGAAAATGAGATGGTTAAAATTCTAATGACATTAAATTTTTTATATGCCTATTCAAAATAAGTATTGCAATAGTTTAACAAGGTTTACAAGGTTAAAAACTGTTAAAGTAAAGGTGGGAAATGTTGAGTTTGGAGGAAACAACCCTATTAGGGTGCAATCTATGACTACAACTGATACAATGGACACTGAAGAATCTGTGGCACAAGCTATTAGAATGATTGAAGCTGGATGCGAACTGATTAGATTTACAGCGCCCTCAAAAAAAGACGCAGAAAATTTAAAAATTATTAAACAGCAATTAAATGCCAAAGGTTATTATACCCCTATAGTAGCTGATATTCATTTTACCCCCAATGCTGCCGAAATAGCAGCTTTATACATTGAAAAAATCAGGGTTAATCCAGGTAATTATGCTGATAAAAAAAGATTTGAAACCATAGAATATACAGATGAATCTTATACAGATGAATTACAAAGGATAAGAGAAAAATTCACCCCTTTGGTACAATTATGTAAACAAAAGGGGCGTGCCATAAGGATAGGCACTAATCACGGGTCTTTGAGTGATAGAATTACATCAAGATATGGCGATTCGCCTAAAGGAATGGTAGAGTCGGCTATGGAATTTATTAAAATATGTGAGGAGAATGAGTTTTATAATATCATTATTTCAATGAAATCTTCAAACCCATTGGTTATGGTTCAAGCCTATAGGATATTAACCCAAAGAATGATTAAAAACAGCAAAATCTACCCTTTACATTTGGGGGTTACAGAAGCGGGAGAGGGTGAAGATGGTAGAATTAAATCAGCTGTTGGTATAGGTGCTTTGTTAGAAGACGGTATTGGAGATACGATAAGAGTGTCTTTAACAGAGGCACCTGAAAATGAAATGCCAGTTGCTTTAAAATTAGCTAACCGTTATTTGAATAGAAACACTCACAAGTCTATAGCCCCAATTAGTGGAGAGTTACCTTACAATCCCTTTGAATATAAAAAAAGGCAAACGTTTGAGGTCTTGAATATAGGCGGAAAGCATCATCCAGTTGTGGTTGGGGATATTTCGCATTTTGATACAATAACACCTACTAACTTGTTTGGCGTAGGTTACGCTTACAATGCTAAAGACGATAAATGGAATTTAAACGAACAGGCCGTAGATTATGTTTACACGAATCAACAAACCATTAATTTTAATTTACCTGGTACTTTAAACGTAATTTGTGATGCTAAGGTGTGGCGTAAAGATTTACCACAACATTATCCTTTATTTTATTCAATAGATAAATTTTTACAAGCGACCAAAAAATCGGTGTTGTTAAACTTTGTAAGGATTGATGTTAGTGATTTAAGTGTAATTAAGCACCTTAAACCTATAGATAAAACTGTTGTATTGGTGTTGTACTCATCAAACTTGCACCGTATGGCTGAAAAAAGACGCTTTTTTATAGAGTTGATGCAACAACAAATACATAGTCCCGCCATTATTTTTAATGATTACAATAGTTTGGATAATGAAAGTTTTCAGTTGTATAGTGCAACGGATTTTGGGTCGTTATTAATTGATGGAATGGGAGATGGAATTTGGATAAAGACAGAAGATTGTTCAAATCTCAAATTAAACACTACCACAGCTTTTGGTATATTACAAGCTACCCGAACACGCATATCTAAAACCGATTATATTTCTTGCCCGTCTTGCGGAAGAACTCTTTTTGATTTACAAGAGACAACTGCAAAAATTAGAGCTAAAACCAATCACTTAAAAGGTCTAAAGATAGGTATTATGGGATGCATTGTTAATGGCCCGGGAGAAATGGCTGATGCCGATTATGGTTATGTAGGTGTGGGTAAAGGCAAAATCAACCTTTATAAAGAAAAAACAGTGGTTAAAAAGAATATACCTGAAGACAAGGCTGTTGATGAACTTGTAAACCTAATAAAAGAACACGGTGATTGGGTGGAGAGATGATGGTTACCAACATTATAACCAAGCATCACCCAATCTTGCATAACCTTTAAATCCAATAGATTTTAGTAATTTGAAGTGCTGTGTTTTAACACCGCCCAAGGCAATTACTTTTGTATGGAGTGATGCTAAGTCGTTTTTTAGATTGTCTAAATTAAAAGCAGAGGGATAGTTTGGTTTTGAAATGCTATCAAAAATAGGGCTTAAAAAAACGTAGTCGGTGTCAAAGGGTAAATGTTTAATTTCATTAATAGAATGTGCCGAATAAGATACAATGTATGGTTTTTGCCTATTGACTTCTATCTGTCTTTGTTTTACCACTAATGGTTGTATGTAACATTGGTTAACTTCCTCTGAAAATTCTATCTGATTAATACTTTTTCGGTTCAAGTTAATGCCTGCTAAATCAAAAGTATTGATGAGGTGATAATGTGAATGAATAACGATTTTGTAATGTAAACTTTGGTCAAGTAGCTTTATAAATTCTTCAAGTTGATGACTGTCAAAATCTGGTTTTCTAAGGTGAAAATAATCTATTGTATCATCTAATAATAAGGCGTTGATTTTTTCTATTTCTCTTTCAATTGAATAGGGTAAAGAAAAGACAATATTTAACAAAACTTAAAGTTTTTTAATTAATCGTAGTGTAGTTTCTTTTTGATATAACTCTCTAACTTATGTTTACGTTGTAATTTTATAAATTTTTCCAACGATTTTACAGTAATTAGGTCACCATTAAACTTTTTGTAATAATCAATAATGGCTTTTACACTATAAATAGAATTATTCAAAACATCACCGTAAGCATTGTTTTTGATGGCATTAGTAGCCCAAGCCCCCATAAATAGAACTTTTAAATCATTATATGCAATAAAAGAAAAAACATCATAGTTTAATTCTACAGTAACTTTTGGAGACCCTGCTACCCAATCTGTAACAAATTTTGTTACTTTTTTTCTTTTTTTTGTGTCATCTGTTACCGAATGTTTAAATAACCAGTTTACAGCTTGTAAAAAGTCATCTTGATACTTGTCATAATCTTCTTTTTCTTCTAATTGATAGTTTTTTGGCACTCTAAATTCTTGCGCATTAGACAAGAGGGGTATCGCTAAAAGTGTAAAAATTAAAAATAGTGTTTTCATAATGTAAAAATTAAATAATAACAAAAGTACGAATTTATAGATAAAATAATAATATTATGGTAACAAAAACCCTTAATTTGACGTAAGTTTGCAAGATAGCTTTATTGATGATTGCTTTAAAGAAAATATCACGTGCCACATTGTTAAAGATATTTTTAACGGTTGTAGTTGTATCTGTATCACAAACCATAGAGGCACAATTATATTTTCCAAATGAAAGTTTTTATAATTCAGAAATTGAGAGGTTAAACCTTTCAAAAGATTCTACTGATTTTTACCAAAACCATTTAACGGTTAAACCTATTTTGGACAAAAAGACAGAGGCTAATCAAATTTACAAATCTGAGGGTAAATATTATTATTGGATCACTCAAAAATTGTTTAAAGAAAATTTTTTAATTTTTAAAGGAGATGATTTTTGGGTATCAGTTGACCCAATTATAGATTTACAATTAGGAACAGATTTTTCGGAGGACAGTTTAAGAAGGTTGTATTGGAATACAAGAGGTATTAGGGTTCAAGCTAAATTTTATGATAAAATAGCCTTTACAACCTCTGTGTACGAGAATCAAGCAATGGTTCCCGTTTATCAGTCGGATTTTTTTAATGCACGCGGTGAATACTTCCCTGTAAACACTTGGTATAAACAACAAAATGCCTTTGTGCCTATGTATGCACGTACAAAACCTTTTAAAGGCAATGGTTACGATTTTGCTTTTGCAACCGGTCAACTTTCAATTGTCCCAACCAAATGGTTTAATCTTCAATTGGGTAACGGAAACCAGTTTATTGGAGATGGATACCGTTCGTTATTTTTATCAGATTTTAGTGGTAATTATCCGTTTTTAAAAACTGAATTTTTTGCGTTTAAAGGAAGACTACAGTTCAATTCAATTTACAGTATGTTAACAAATCCTTACCGTTTAAAGTACTTTAATACACCAGAAGCTACCTATGAGCGTAAAATAGGGACTTTTCACTATTTAGAATACGCACTAACTAAAAGGTTAAACATAGGACTATTTCAAGGCAGTTTGTATCCTAGTACAGATTCTACAGGGACACAAAAAGTTGGTTTTTCGTTTTTAAATCCGTTTGTTGGAGTTAACGCTTTATTTGGGTTTAATATGTCTTACAGAGTGCCAAAGTTTTTAGGAATAAAATCAAAAGTGTATGCCCAATTATTGTTTACAGACAATAGTGCAAGTGCATCTCAAATCGGAATTAAATTGTATGATGTGTTATTACCTAAACTAGACCTAAGGATAGAATATAATCACATTGGTAAAAACACGTATTTAGATGAAAACGTAAGATATAACTACATACATAATAATTTAGCATTAGGTCATCCTTTAGGGCCAGCAACCAAAGAATTAGTTTGGATTGTAAATTATGAATTCAAACGCTTTTTTGTGAGTAATAGAATTACTTTTTATACAAAAACGGTTAATGATTTTTCAAATATAGGTGCAGACTTGCTACAGCCAAAATCTATATACGACTATGCTTCATCAAAGCACCCGAATGTTTTTAATAGTAGGTTCGAAATGGGTTATAGAATGAATAAAAATTATAATTTACAAATAGTTTTAGGATATTTGTACCGAAAAGAGATAGTGGAAAATATTTCAAATACAACAAACTATGTTTATTTTGGGATAAGAACCAAATTAATGAATAAAACTTTAGATTGGTAAGATGAATTTATATCACTACTTATTAGCATTTTTAACTGCGTTTTTTGTTGTAGTATTGGCTACGCCATCATTGATAAAAGTTGCCAAATTAAAGCATTTGGTAGATGAGCCTTCTGAGGACAGAAAAAAACATTTTACAAGTGTTCCAACATTAGGCGGGGTAATCATTTTTAGTGCATTTATGTTCTCTTCTTTTCTTTGGTTTCCAGATTATGAAGATGTACATAAGGTTATTACCCCTTTTTTATGTTTAATGGCAGGCTTGGTACTTATTTTTTTTGTAGGCGTAAAAGATGATATTATAGGAACATCACCCACAAAAAAGTTAATTGCGCTTTTAGTTGTAGGTTTTATTATTGTGGCTATTGGTGGTAGTAAAATTACATCATTTCATGGTCTGTTTGGGTTAGAGGTTATTTTTCCGGATTATGCTCAATTTTTGGTTTCAATTTTTGTTTATATTGTTATTGTAAATGCCATAAATTTAATTGATGGGGTTGATGGATTAGCAACAGGAATAGGGTTGATAGCATCACTAATTTTTGGTGTTTGGTTTTATTATTCAAACCAACCGCAATGGACATTGGTGTCGTTTAGTTTAGCTGGGGCATTATTAGGGTTTTTAGTGTTTAATTTTAATCCTGCAAGAATTTTTATGGGAGATTCAGGGTCTTTAACCATAGGAGCTATACTTACAGTTTTGGCTATTCAATTAATTGAAACACCTACTGCGTTTTTAAAGGCCCCATTTACTCACATTTCAACCCCAATTTTGGCTATGGCTATTTTGGCCTATCCATTAATGGATACTTTAAGGGTGTTTATTACTAGAACTATTAAAGGCAAATCACCTTTTGAAGCAGATAGAAC
>DQTE01000124.1 GCA_015662905.1 Crocinitomix sp.
GATTCCGTGTCCGCCTAAAAATCCTTTCTCAACATCAACAAAATGCATTGAACCACCTTTTCCTTTTGAACAACCTGTTATTTTCCCATACAATTCAGCCATTAAAATCTTAGGGTCAGAACCTAATGCAAGGGGATGTCCATGGTCTCTATAGGCAGTGATGTGTTTATCTCCTTTTTTAGCTGCAGTTACAGTTCCAGCTGCAACAGCTTCTTGTCCAATGTAAACGTGCAAAAATCCACCAAATTTTTGTTGAATATATAATTGAGAAATTTTTTCTTCAAATCGTCTGATTAACAACATATCTTTATACCATTTGATATAAGTCTCTTTAGAAAACTTAGTTGCCTTAGTTTTTCTTGTAGATTTTGTTGCTTTTTTTGTAGCTGCTTTAGTTGTAGCCATAGTAATTGTCTTTGTTTATACAATTGACAAAAATACATATATTTTTGAAAAAAAAAAGACATTACACTTTTTAAATTAGATGATGTAAAATAGCTTACAAATCACCTGTTTTAATTGATGTTTTACAAAATAAAAATAACAAAAAAAGCTCCAAAACAATGTTGAAGCTCTTTAAATATATTTTTAAAACAAGTTCTAGACCTATCTTTTAGCCATTTTTTCTGAAGAAACAGTTAACTTCTTTCTCCCTTTTTTTCTTCTTCTATTAATAAGGGCTCTACCATTTTTAGTAGCCATTTTACTTCTGAAACCATGCTTGTTTCTTCTTTTTCTTAGTGATGGCTGAAACGTTCTTTTACTCATTTCTATATGTCTTTAAATATTGTATTAGTTTTTTTTGCCGTAAAACGGAATGCAAAGATAGTTATATTTCTTTTAATCCAAAGTAAAATCTAAAAAAAAATAAAAAAAACATTTCTATGACAATTCAAGCTAAATTTCATTCTATTTTTGTATTTCAAAACTACGATTTACATGTTTGGAAAAAAAGATAAAGAAGAAAAAATTAAATTATCTAAAAATGCTTATAAAAAGGCTAGGTTATTTTTAAGTTATATGAAACCCTACCGTGGAACATATACAATTGGTTGGGTATTTTTAATTTTGAGTAGTGTTACGGCAATGTTGTTTCCATTATTAATGGGGAAACTATTGGGGAACGAAAATCCAACAGGAGGTAATATGCCGTCAATTGATTTAGGCACGTTAAGTATTACCGGAATTTTTTTATCTTTAATTATTGTTTTTGCTTCACAATCTGTATTTTCATTTTTTAGAATAGTATTATTTTCAATTGTGACAGAGGGAACATTAAGAGATATTAAATTAAAAGCCTTTGACCGATTTATTCATTTTCCGATTGAATTTTATAATAAAAATAAAGTAGGAGAGTTAACGTCACGAATTGCAACCGATATTAATTTATTACAAGGTGTTTTAAACACTACAATAGCAGAATTTATTAGACAATTTATTACAATTGGGTTTGGTGTAACTTATATTGTTTATACATCTCCTAGCCTAGCCTTATGGATGTTAGCAATAATTCCGATAGTTGTGTTGATTGCCATTATTTTTGGATCAAAAGTTAAAAAACTATCAAAACGTGCGCAAGATGAATCAGCTAAATCAAATTCAATTTTAGAAGAAGTATTAACGGGTATAGTTAATGTAAAAGCATTTACAAATGAAGCTTTTGAATCTTCTCGATATGGTTTAAAAGTTGAAAATGTTAAACGACTGAGTATTCAAAGTGGTTTAATTAGAGGTGCCTTTGTGTCGTTTATCATGTTTTTTATGTTTGGTGCAATTGTTTTTATTGCATGGAAAGCAAAAGCAATGGTTGGAATAGAAATTACTGAAAGTGAATTTTATTCGTTTGTATTTTTCACCATTTTTGTTGGTGCATCTCTAGGGTCGTTACCTAATTTATATGCCGATATTCAAAAAGCAATTGGTGCATCTGAGCATTTAATGAATTTGATTGAAGAGGATGTAGAACCAACTAATCAGTTAAATAGTTTAACTGACTTTAAAGGTGATGTTACTTTTAATGATGTTCATTTTTCATACCCTTCACGTAAAGAAATTGAAGTGCTAAAAGGAATTTCATTTGAATGTAAATCAGGCGAAACAACTGCATTAGTTGGAAGTTCTGGTGCTGGTAAATCAACAATATCTGCTCTGCTTTTAAAATTTTATGACGTAGATTCGGGCAAAATTAACTTTGACGGAATTGACATAGCAACTGTAAAAAATGAAAGTTTACGTTCGCAAATTGCTGTTGTTCCACAAGAGGTTATTTTATTTGGTGGGACTATAAAAGAAAATATTGCCTACGGAAATCTTGATGCAACAGATGAAGAAATAATGGAAGCTGCTAAAAAGGCAAATGCTTTTGATTTTATTGAAAAATTTCCTGATAAAATGGAAACTTTAGTGGGTGACAGAGGCATTCAATTATCTGGCGGTCAAAAACAAAGGGTTGCTATTGCAAGAGCTGTACTTAAAAATCCAAAAATATTAATTTTAGATGAAGCCACTTCAGCTTTAGATACCGAATCTGAAAAATTAGTGCAAGATGCTTTAGATAAATTAATGGAAAACAGAACGTCTTTTGTAATTGCACACCGCTTGTCAACCATCAAAAAAGCTAACAATATATTAGTGCTCGAAAAGGGTAAAATTGTTCAAAGTGGTAATCATAATGATTTAATAGCCGACAATACTGGTGTGTACTTTAAATTGAATAATATGCAATTGAATTAATCAAACTATATTAATACCGAATTAACATTGAAATGCGCTTTTTTTTCATTTCAATCAAGACACACCTAACAGTTTTCCAAAACCTGTTAGGTCTATATGTTAATTACATTATTAAAATTTTATAAAGACTCAAAAAATGAGATTAATTGTTCTTTTTGTTCGGCAGACAAATCTGCATCCGAATGTAAATAAGTATATCCAGCAACTGGCATTTCTCCTTCTTCAATTTCTTCAACAGATTCTTCAGCTATTTCTTCTCTATCTTCATCAGAATAAGTTCCCCATTCAGAGAAATTAAAATGTTCACGTCCTTCAACTATATGATCTTCAATTAGCCAAGAAAATGGAGCTACATTTGCGTACCAAGGGTATTTTGTTTCGCTTGAATGGCAGTCATAACAAGTTGATTTAAGAATTGTTGCTACTTCATTTGAAGGGTTTGTGATTGTGATTAAATCATTTTCTAAAATTACTTCTGGATTTGTTTTGTCAATTCTTACAAATTGAATTCCAATAAATGCGATTAACAGTACTAAACCAATTTTCTTTTTCATGATAAATATTTTTAAGAATTTACTATTTTTCTATAAATTTAACGCATTAACCCGAGTAATAAATGCAACTTTACTATTTGATTGTTTGATTTATTATTTTTTGTCTGAAATGTGAACCGTAAAGATAGCAAAGATAATTAAAATTGTTAGCGCAAGGCTCACAAAATTAAATTTAACAGGGTTGTTTTCTCAATAAATAATTACTATTTATTTAACAAATAACTTATTTTTATAAACAAAGTAAGCGATATTAGAGACTAACAATCCTATCACAATCGAATTTGGTACATTAAGCATAGATAGTCCACTAATAAACATAGCCATTAACACCCCATAAATAATTTGTTCCTTTTGTTTATTTGGTGATGTTTTAGGCTCAACAATTACTGCTGCTCCAATAAACATAGTGATTATGATGTGAGAAAAAATGTCAATCCCCTGTTCATAAGCTCCTATAAAATAACCTATAACTAATGACGTAATAATATAACTAAAGGCTAACGGGTATTTTCTGATTCTTTTTACATTAAACACCAAAGCTAAAGTAATTGGTAAAAGCGATAAAGGTACTTGATGTCCCATAATTGGAAAACGAATATCAATTCCTGTAAAATCCATTGGTGGAATACCTAAAAACGGAACAAATAAAGCCAATAAGGTTATTATAGCAATTGTAAACACTACAGGATTAAATATATTTTGTCTTTTATATTTTACAAAAAACTTTGCAACATATAATAGTAAAATAACCAACACGCCTCTTACTGGTTCAGGATCGGCATGAGACAACATTACAATAATTAAAAAAGTACTGATTAATGAATGTAAATACTTTTTCTTTTTATCCACAAATTTTGTAAACAGTAGATGTAATAGTGATGAAATTACAATTAGTCCTACTCCTAAGCCTGCAAAATGTATTCCTGCTTCAAATCCATCTACAATAAACACATTGGCTATTTTCATCACTGTTAAAATGATTAGAAATACCAAAAAATGATGATATGTAGTTAAATTTTTAAATACTGTTTTAATATTCATTTGTTTTTAGTTAATTGTATTGTTTACCTTTTAGAGATTACATATAAATTATTTTAACTGTTTTTGTAAAGTTTTTACCTAAATAGAAACTTGCTTTTTTAAAACTTGGTCTGTTTGAAAAACCTATTGAATTAAAATTAGAAAAACCTATTCCTTCAATTGGGAATATCCATCCTTTCTCTATAATTCCATTTTTATTTTCATCATGTAATATATTAATCGCATACTTTCCCTTTGGTAAATTATGAAATTTTATGATTGATGTTTTATTGGTTATTTTAGCATTCAACTGTCTATAATAGTTTTCATAATCTTCATCTGGTATTGAGCCTTCTTTATTGTATAATGTGAACTGTACTACTCCTTTTGAGTTTCTTAAGTCAGACACCTTTACCGTTAAGGTATGTTTTGTTACCTCTTTTGTTGATGTAAAAGAAAACAACATTAATTGTGCTGTTAATAATGTAATGGCTAATGCAATTTGTTTCATAATTTTATTTTTTTTAAGTGTTTTGTTGGGTTAAACCTATAAGGTGACTAATAACTAAGTAACCATCCCGAAAGCTTTCGGGAAACTACTCACTAATTAACTCTTGACTGTTTACTTATAACTCAATAACCAAATAACCTATTCACCAACAACTTCTTTCTTTTTTTCAAACTTTTCTTTTATGCTATCTACTACGTAATATACTACAGGAACTAGGTAAACTGTTAGGATTAATGATGATGTAACACCTCCAATAATTACCCATGCCAACCCATTTTTCCATTCAGATGCTGTTCCTGATGCCATTGCTATAGGTAACATACCTACAATCATTGAAATTGAGGTCATTAAAATTGGTCGCATACGCCCTTTACCAGCTTCAATTAGGGCTTCTTTATAATGCATACCTTTTGCTTTTAATTGGTTTGTAAAATCGACTATTAAAATGGCATTTTTCACTACTAATCCCATTAACATAATCATTCCTAAAAGGGCAAATAAACTTAAATTACTCATTGATAAGTTAAGTGCCAATAAGGCTCCAATTACGGCTACTGGAATTGAAAACAATACTACAAATGGATAAATAAAACTGTCGTAAAGGGCAACCATAATTAAGTATATTAATAAAAAAGAGATTAATAATACTGAACCTAGCGCTCCAAAACTGTCGGTTTGACGTTTAATGTCAGAGCCCCATGTCATGTCTATACCTTCTGGTAATGGGTTTGCTTTAAGGTAAGCCACCACATCATCTGCCACCGATCCAGAAGGGCGACCGAGTGCATCAGCTGTTAAAGTTACTGCTGCTTGACGGTCTTTACGCTCTAATAAAGAAGGAGAATTGTCTTGCACAACGTTTGCAAATTGTGATATTTTAACCGGAATTCCTTTTGGATTAACGATTATAATATTTGCAATGTCTTCATAGTTTTTACGGTCGGCATTGTCTAACCAAATTCTGATTGGATATTCTGTTCCATTTTCGGTAATGGTTGCTTTGTCGTCACCAGCTAAAGCTATTCTCAAATTCATTGCCACATAAGCAGTAGTTAAACCAAAACGTTGCATTTTGTCTTTGTTTGGAATAACTTTATATTCAGGACTCCCCTCTTCTACCGACAATTGCACATTGTCTGCCCCAGGAATTTTTTCAATAACTGTTTTTAAATTATTTGCAGTTTCCATTACTTCATCAATGTTTCCACCACTCAATGTAATTTCGATTGGTGCCGAACGTGGGATTAACCCTAAGGCTGCCATTGAATATTTTGCTTGAGGGTATTTAATTTTTAAGGTTTCACGCAAATCTTTCATAAACTGTTCGGTCGGCTGTTTATTTCTGTCTTCTTTTGGTTTCAACTGAATGGTAAATTCAGTTTTATTTGGAGACCCCATCCCCAAACTTCCAATACCTGTACTTGGTCCACCAATATTACTAAATACTGTAGATACGTCTGGTTGGTGAATTAAAAAGTCTTCTACTTTTTGAGAATAAATATTATTTTGTTCAATTGATGTTGATTTATCATATTCTAAACTTAGTCTAAATTTACCTTGATCACCTGTTGAAATTAACTCCTTACCAATTATGTTTTGTTTAAACATAAAGCCTGTCATAGCAAATAAAAAAATAAGTCCACCTGCAAAAATTAATTTGTGATTTAACACCCATTTTAATTGAGATGCATATCCATTTGTAAAGCGATCTAGTTGACGTTCGAACCACAATAAAAATTTATTAAAAAAGTTTGTAGGTTGTAAATCTTCAGACTTTCCTATTCGTGATGCCATCCAAGGGGTTAATGTAAACCCAACCAACAAACTGGTTAATGTTGACGTGATAACGACAACCGAGAATTGTTGAAGCATATCTGCCACAAATACTTGTAAAAAAAGTATTGGTAAAAACACAACTATATCTACCAATGTAATTGATACGGCAGAAAATCCAATTTCCATACGTCCATCCATAGCGGCTACGTGTTTTTCTTTGCCCATATCTAGGTGGCGTTGTATGTTTTCTAATACTACGGTTGCATCATCTACCAGAATTCCAATAATTAAGGACATGGCTAATAATGTCATTAAATTTAGGGTATAACCTAACATCCACATTACTGCAAATGCAGTTACTAATGAAGTTGGAATGGCAACTAATACAATTAATGAGTTTCTAAAACTTCTTAAAAACAAAAGCATTACAATTGACACTAAAATAACTGCCATTATTAAATCCATTACTACAGATTCTACCGCAGCGATTGTATTGTCGGTACTGTCGTCAGCAATAATAAATTCAACATTACTTTCTTTATTTTGTGATTCGATTAATTTGAATTTTTCACGCACTGCTGTTGACACATCAACCGCATTGGCATCTCCTTGCTTTTTTAAGAGTATTCCAATTCCTTTTATACCATTATATCTGCTTACAGATGTGATTTCTTTAACACCATCAGTAACTACAGCAATGTCTTTAACATAAACAGGACTACCTGGCATTGGCATGGCTACTTGAACGTTTTCAATGTCTTGTACAGAAGTAAATTTACCAATAAAACGAACCGAATTAGTTTCTTTATTGGTTTTAATATTACCAGCTGGTAAATCTAACCCCGACATATTTATAATTTCGACTACTTGATACAATGATAGTTTATATAGCTTTAATTTTTCTTGGTCTATTTTAACTTGAATTTCACGTTCTTCTCCACCTAAAATCGTTAATTCTGCTACACCTTTAATTTGTTGAATTTGGGGTAGAAAATCATCAGTCATTTTTTGATAAAATTCGGTTGCAGGTAAATCACTTGTTGCCGATATTGACATAATAGGTAAATCATTTGGCGATACCTTACTCATTACCGGACTTAAAATATCATCAGGTAGATCTTTACGTATATTGTCGATATAACGTTGGGCATCTTGCATTGCTTTATCTAAATCGGTTCCATAACGCAAGTTTGCAATTATTACAGATGCGTTAGGTAATGACTTAGTTACTAAATAATCTACCCCTTCTAAATTAGATAAGGCATCTTCAATTTTTCGAGAGACAGAAGTTTCTACTTCTTGAGGTTCGGCTCCGGGATATACCGTTTTAATAACCACAACGGGCTGATTAAAATCTGGCATTAACTCGTAACTTAGATTTTTGAAACCTATATACCCTAAAAGGATAAGTACACTGAATAACACTATTATTAGTGAGGGTCTTTTGATTGATATTTCTGTTAAGTTCATAATTTTATATATTTTCACTTTATGTTGGGTGCAAGTTGCGTGATGCTTCTATGTGTGTTTTTGTTTCCTTATACTCAACGCTTGATGCTGTAGCTATGTTTTGCTTGGTGCTTTTTTTGCATAAGGCAGTTTCTTTTTAAAAAAATCACGCGTTTATGATGGGAACAAAAAAACATTTCGTATTTAACGTATTTTTACATTTGCACCATTAAAAAGGTTAATAAATCCACTTGTAATAATTTGATCTCCACTTTTTAACCCTGACCCTACTACTACTTTATTTTGAAATCTTCTGGCTACAGTTATTGGTTTTAAAGTTGCTTTTCCGTTTTCAACGACATATACTTTTGGTTCTAAATCAGACCCAATTATTGCTGATGCAGGAATTGTAATAGCTTCTGTTGTACTGGCGTCATCCATTATAACTTTACCAAACATATTTGATTTAATTTGTAATTTTTGAGTGTTATCTAAAGCAAATTGAATTGGAAAAGCATTACCCATATTACCTTTACTCCCTTTAGATATTACTTTACCTGACAATAGCATATTTGGATAAGCATCAGACACAATTTTATAAGATTGGTTTAATTGAAACAAATCAAGATCGCTTTCGGGCACATTAATTTTAAAGCGTAATTTTTTAATATTACTTAACATTATCAATGGCACGCCTGGTGCTGCAAAAGAACCTACCTCAGACATTTTCATTGTAACAACGCCATCAAAAGGTGCCTTTATTGTTGTTTTTCCTATTTGAGTTTGTAGGGTTCTTTTTTGAATTTTGGCTGCTTTTAATCCCATTTGTGCTTTTTCTAATTTAACACCTTGAATGGCATCAGCATCAGACAAAATTTGGTAACGCTTTATGTCCGCCTCCAAACCTTCAATTTGCACTTCAACAGCTTGAAGTTGTAATTGCAATAAGTCAGCATCTAATTGTACTAATTTTTGACCTTTTTTTACTGTACTTCCTTGGTCAACAAAGTATTTAACTATTTTACCTTGAATATCGGCATTAATTCTTGTTTCTTGGTCGGCATCAAATGTCCCTGTAAATTGATACTCAGCATTTACTATTTCGTTATTTACTTTTAAAGCAT
Organism: Crocinitomix sp.; assembly: GCA_015662905.1. GTDB lineage: Bacteria > Bacteroidota > Bacteroidia > Flavobacteriales_D > Crocinitomicaceae > Putridiphycobacter. The sequence continues at coordinate 9,168 of DQTE01000124.1, forward strand.
CTACAATAATAGCTTTCTCTTTATCATAATGATACACTCTGTTTTCGGCAATACTTTTATTCCCTTTTAATTGAACAACAACTATAGCAACTAAGGCTACAAGTATTAATATGTTTATTATTTTTTTCATAATGTTAGATGCTAGCTTTTCTTTAAATTCTAGACTTATTTAATTATTGTTTATTAATTTTTTACTCCCTTTTTCAAGTAAATTATTTTATGTTTCCTGTTAACTTTTTTAATTCTAAATCGGCTTTAAAATATTCGATTATTGCTGATAAATAATTTTGTTGTGCCTCTTTTACGCCACTGTCGGCAAGTAAAACTTCAGTTAAACTAGCCAAACCTTCTTTTTGTTGAAGAATAACTTGATTATAAATTGACTGTGCTAATTTAATTTGTAATTCACTTGACTTAATTGTGTTTTGTGCTACATTTATTTGAAGATTTGCATTTTCTATTTGAACTTCATTTTGGTCTTTAATCAAGCCTTGTTGTAACACATTATTGTCAATTTGAATATTGACTTGATTGATCTTTTTTTGGGTAACTGTACCATTAAAAATAGAATAAGATGCTTTTAACCCCACAAATCCCATATTGTAGAAATCTAAAAACTCATTATTATCGCCTTTAAAACCATACCCTAAAGTACCATAAGATCCATAAAGATAAACTGATGGTAAATAACGAGATTTTTGTAATGTTCCTAAATCTGTTTTTAATAATTCATATTGTTTTTGTGCCATTTGCATATCTAAAGTTGGCTGAATTGTATAATTTGATTCAATTTGTTGTTTAATTTCAGGCTCAACTGTAAAAATTTGATTTGAAGACACCCCTAACAATAACTTTAGTCCATTTAAAATTTGGTCGTATTTTCCTGCAACAATCAACCTGTTTGTTTCTAACGATTGAACTTGTAAAGCTACTTTATCAACATCTGTTTTAGTCAATAATAATTGCTCATGTAATAGGTTCACATTTTTTAATAGCTGACGACTGTTTACCAAATTATCATCAATAAATTTTAATTGACTGTTTACAATTTGAGCGTTATAATAATAGAATGAAATTTCATACAAAATTTGCTCTTTGGATTTTTGGTATTGCAATTCAGAAACTTCAGTCGCTATTTTTGTTTTTTTAATCCCGCCATACAATTCAGGATTATACAACGGCATTGCAAACTGTATATTTGCATTAATATTATGAGGCACACCAAATTGTGTACTTTTATATTGTTCTGCTGGTCCTCCAAAAACAGACAGTGGCATTAACTGTGTTGGTAATTCCATATAATATTTATAATCAGCATTTGCCGTTACTTTAGGAATTAAATTAGATTTTACTTCTTTTTCTTTTTGAGATGCCAATTCATTATTGTTTTTATCAATTTTTAATTTGGCATTGTTAACTATTGCTGTGTCTAAACATTGTTGTAAGGTCCAAACATCTTGTGCAATTGAACTTGTTGAACTAACTCCTATCAAAAGAAGTAAAGCCAATTTAATTTGTTTGTGAATACTTATTAACTTCATAACTTAAATTTTTTTAATGTCTATTTTTGTTTTTTAACTATTATATATGATAAAATTGTAAATACTATGGTTAAGCTACTTCTAAACACCATTGCACCAACGGTTTTTTCTTCATAAAGCCCACCAGCATTTATGTGCATTTTTAAACCAACATAGGCAATTATTAATACTACAGTTGACACCAACAATACTAAAGGAACCCATTTTTGCAAGCTTAACAAACCGTAAACAGATAACAAATAAATAATACTGCTTATAAAATTGGCCCAAACAACAAACAAAACGTAATTCCCTTCCATTGCTCTAATGCCAAATAAATCAAAAATTACTGACGTACTTAAAAACAAAGTCAACAACCCAAAGAGTGTTAGAATTGTAATAAGTCCATATTTTAATACGTTTTTCA
>DQTE01000250.1 GCA_015662905.1 Crocinitomix sp.
AATATTGCGAAAAAGATACACTTGCAGTTGTACAATTACTTTTACGTTTTAGTAATTTTGAATTACTGACTGATAATGAGGTTGTGGTGATTTAAGCTTATTCCATATTAAACAAATTCTTTTTAAATAGTCTTAGAGAAATAACACTCATTATTATTCCTATTCCTAATAAAACAGCAATTCTTGGAAGTATTTCTACTAAAGGCAAGCTTCTTGCGAAAATATCATAAAACCCTTGAATTCCCCAATAATTAACCGAAACAACTGCTATTTTTTGCATAATTGGAGGCATCACAAATAATGGTATCATACTTCCACCAATAGCACTCATTGTTAAAATTATCATAGAACTTAAACCACTTAATTGCTTTCTTGTTTTAGCAATAGATACTAAAAATATACCAAAACTTGCCACAGCAAAAGCGACTGCAAAAATGAGTATTAATAAAGAAACAATATCTCTAAAAATTGGCAATCCAAATGCAAGCCAAGAGAATATAAACATAACTACTAATTGCAATAAAGCAATGATTAATGCCGCACCCATTTTACCAAAAAGTATTTCTTTTGGTTTTAATGGTGAATATCTTAATCGTTTTAAAGTTCCTCCTTCTTTTTCATCTAATAAACCACCTCCAATTTCGGCAATACTAAATAATAACATCATTATTGCTGTTCCTGCAACTGCTTGAATTAAGCCAAAATTAGTTTTACCTTTATCTTCTTTTAAAACAGCTGTCATTTTAAAATCCACAAAATTGTTAGTAGAAGTGCCATCATCTGATGTTGTTTTTTCTAATATTCTTCTTTTCATTCCAGGCGCAATTCCTGCAAATTCTTTATCTAAAAAATTTTCAATATTTTTTTGGATAGCTTCTTTACTCACTTTTTGCATCAATTTTTCCATCAAAACAGCTTGCAACATACCAACTTCGGCTTCTCTTGATTGATCGTATCTTAATTCTAACGGAATTGGTTTACTTTTTTCTATTGCTATTTGATATCCTTTTTGCAAAACCAAAACAGCAATATAATTACCTTTTTTAACAGCATTGTTTGCTTTTTCTAGAGTAGTTGTAATTATATGTAAACCTTTTATAGAATCTAAAGATTTTATTAATTCTTTTGATTCAGTAGAATTATCTAAATCGGTTATTAATAAATCTATTTTTCTTGGTTCATTAGAATTACCAATTCCTCCAAATGCAAAAGCAAATAAAGTGATTAATAAAATGGGTAAAATAAAAGTTATGATGACAGATTTTTTATCTGAAAAAAATAATTTTAAGTCTTTTATGGCGATTGTTTTTATCATTTTTTTGTTTTTTGAGTGGATATGAGATTAATAAATCTCGCAATTAATCAATTTCTTGTGGAGACGCGATTAATCGCGTCTGTACGGAATTTTTATAAAATACTAATCTCTTAAATTTTTACCTGTTAGTTTTAAAAATATAGTTTCTAAAGTGGCTTTATTTTGATGAATAGCTGTAATGATTAAATTTTTATTTAAGGAATAGTTTAAAATACCATTCAAATCTTTTTCTATATTACAAAATAGATTTAATTCTTCCTTTTTATTAGTAATTTCAAAATCAAAATTATTTTTGAAAGCTGCTATTTGTTCTTTAGAAATACTTTTAAATTTTAGTTGTAATAATTCCTTGGTATTTGAAGTGTTTTGCAATTCTTCTAAAGTTCCTTGAATTATTATTTTTCCACTATCCATTATGGCAATAGTATCACATAGGCGCTCCACTTCTTCCATATAATGTGTAGTGTAAATAATGGTCATTCCTTTTTTATTTAAGGCTTCAACCACATCAAATATTTGATTTCTACTTTGTGGATCAACACCAACGGTTGGCTCATCCATTAATAATATTTCTGGTTGATGTAATAAAGCTGCGGCAATATTAATTCGGCGTTTCATTCCACCAGAATATGTTTTTATTAAATCATTTTTTCTATTGTCTAAACCAATTAATATTAACAACTCATTAATTCTATTTTTTAAAGTTGTAATTTCAACACCATATAATTTTCCAAAAAACAACAGATTATCATAAGCCGAAAAATTATCATATAAAGATATTTCTTGAGGTACAATACCAATTATTTGTTTACAATCTTCTGGATGTTTGTTTAAATCCATTCCGTTAAGGGAAATAGTTCCTATATCGGCTTTTAAAACTGTACTTAAAATATTTATTAAGGTAGATTTTCCTGCTCCATTTGGACCAAGAAGTCCGAAAATTTCTCCTTTTTTAATGTTTAAATCAACATTATTAATTGCTTTAAAATCGTTAAAAGATTTACTTAAATTACTTATATTAATCATATTACATGTGTTTTACAATGTAAATGTAAGCACAATTAAAGTGTTTTGATAATAAGAATTACTGAATTGTAGTTTTTTTAGGATGAGTTGAGGTTATGTTAAGATTTCCCAACAAGCATTCGTCTAATCTCATTCAATTTCATTAAAGCTTCAATTGGCGTTAAAGTATCAATATTAACCGATAAAATTTCCTCTTTAATTTCTTCTAAAAGTGGATCATCTAATTTAAAAAAGCTGAGTTGTAAATCTTCTTCGGTTGCTTTTTTGAGTTTTTCTTTTATCTCATCGGATGAATGACTTTTTTCTAATCGTTTTAGTATTTTATTTGCCTTACTAACTACTAAATTAGGCATTCCTGCTAGTTTTGCTACATGAATACCAAAACTGTGTTCGCTTCCACCAGGAACTAATTTACGTAAGAAAATTACGTTATCTTTTAACTCTTTTACCGAAACGTTGAAGTTTTTTATGCGTTCAAAAGTTTCACTCATATCATTTAATTCATGATAATGTGTAGCGAATAATGTTTTTGCTTTGGTTGGATGTTCGTGTAAATATTCGGCAA
>DQTE01000204.1 GCA_015662905.1 Crocinitomix sp.
AAATGAGTAAAAACCAACTCAAAAAACAAGAAAAAATCAAAAAATTATTCGAAAAACCCAAAAATTAAAACCTAAAAACAAATATTTTAAGACTTTTTGTTAACTTGCGGATTTAAGGTTTATCTAAATACATCCCTGTTTTTGTCAATAGATTATTACCTTTGGCACGGAAAATGTAAACCTATTTTATACATTAAATTTACAGCTTATGAAAAAGATTTTTACAATTTTAGTTTTATCGTTATTAATTTCTTCACCATACGCCAAAGCGCAAGGTCATGTAAATTATAATAACAAATGGTATTTAGGAATAAACTTTGGTGGTACTTATCATAGTCAAACAGAAACTGAAGTTAATGGATTATACAGGGCTGGTTTTGGCTTTACACTGGGACGTTCTTTTAACTATCACAAAGGTAGTATCATTAGCTGGGATATCCGTGGCAGGTATCTTTTTGCAGCATTTAGAGGTTTAGCCAATCAAAATTTTCTATTAAATTCTAATAACGTTAATATGCTTGGATTAGGCTCAGAGTTATCTGACTACCAACAGACTTATGGTTATTACAGACCTAATTTTCATACATGGGTACATGATTGGAGTTTAGAACTTCAGCTCAATACTAATTTGTTAAGAGAAAAGACAGGTTGGAATCTTTTTGTTTTTGGTGGCATTGGCACTACTAGCTATACCACAGATGTTGACCTATATGATAATGATGTCTCTTTTTCGATTAAGCCATTAGATCAATTTGAAGAAAAAGGTCAATCATATACTGATTACGAAACACAAGCGACTAATAGAAGAGAATGGGTACCTAGTTTTGGTGCGGGAATTAGTAAGCAAATTTCTCCTAATATCTCATTTGAAGTTATGGGTAGAATGACATGGACAAGAAATAATGATTTTGATGCTAATTTATATAACTTAGATGGTACTTTGAGTGACCAAAATGATATTTACCATTACGCCTCTGCAGGTTTTAAATTTAGATTAAACGGAGGAAATTCTCATGGTAACTATACTGAGGACGGCACTTCTAATAGTAACAACAATACCAACACTAATCCTAACGGGAATAACAATACAACCCCGCAAAAACCGAGAGTAGATTTTACAAACCCTGCTACAGACACTTATACAACTAACCAAAACACATTTTATTTAAAAGCCAATGTTTTTTATGTTGATAACGCACAAAATGTAAAATTTGTTCAAGATGGGAATATAAATAATAGCTTTAGTTTCAACCCAAATACTAACGAATTTTCTGCAGGTGTAAATTTACACAATGGAAATAATATTTTTGAAATCACTGGTACTAATCAATATGGATCTGACAAGGATTTGATTGTAATCATCAAAAAGGAAGAGGAACAAAACCGACCTCCTGTTGTAACGTTTATTACACCTTCATCTAGCCCTAAGACGGTAAGTGTTGATACATATTATTTTAAAGCTAAAGTATTACATGTTAACAGTCGTCAAGATATTACTGTAACATTTAATGGGCAAAACTTAACTAATTTTAATTTTAACCCAACAACAAAATCATTAACTACTACTTTAAATTTAAATGTAGGTAATAATATCATTACAGTAACAGGGGTTAATAAATATGGGCAAGATACTGAGACTGCAACAATCATCTTTAAACGTCCAGTTGAGGCGACACCACCTATGGTTACCATTACCTACCCTTTTAATAATCCTTACACTACAAATGTATCGGCGGTAACAGTAAAAGCTACTGTAAAAAATGTAGTAGATAAACAACACATTACTGTAAAGTTGAATGGTCAAAACACAACAAACTTTTCTTTCAACCCTGCTACAGACATTTTGGTATTTCCTATCAATAATTTAGTAGAAGGAAGTAATACTGTTTTAATTACAGGTGTTAATAATGATGGACAAGCTCAAGATGACGTCACTATCATTTATGCAAAACCAAACGTAAATAGCCCACCTACGGTTGAGTTTATTGCGCCATTAACACCAGGAACAACAGTTAATACAAATAGTTATACTGTAAAAGCAGTTACCACTTTTATCACAAATAAAAATCAAATTATTTTAAAACATAATGGTACAGTTGTAAACGCCAATACATATACTTTTAGCAACTCAACTATTACTTATCCTGCTACACTTGCTTTAGGTTCAAATGTGTTTGATGTTGTTGTTACAAACAATGATGGAACTGACCATAAAACTACTTCAGTTATTTTTAAACGAGTGGATAATCCTTGTGTTACGCCAACTATAGGATATGTATCACCTCAGCCAAACTCTACCTTAAATAACAGCAATGTTACCATAGAAGCACAAATAAATAACCATATACCCGGTACGATAGTGCAACTATATAGAGATAATATCCTTCTTGGTGTAATGTCTTATAATTCTACTACAAGCATTGCCAGTAAATCTATAACTCTTATTGAAGGAAATAACAGCTTTAAAATAAAAGTATCTAATGAATGTGGAAATAATCAATCTACTTTTAACTTAATTTATAATAAGGGAGAAGTACCTTGTCATAAACCATCAATAGCTTTTGTACAACCAACTACTTCAATTATTACAACAGAAAATAGTAGCTATACCCTAAAATTAAGTACAGCTGAAATCACTTCTGCCACACAAATAGAGGTTACTAATAATAACACGATTATACCATTTAACTTTGATGTAAATTCCAAAGAAATTACCATACAAATAGATAATTTGGTTGTAGGTTTAAATAGTGTAAAAATTACTGTTACTAATAATTGTGGAAATGATAAAGCTATTTATAACATTACACGTAAAGTATGTAACCCAGCATTTATAACTATTAACTCTAACACAAGTGTAACCAATGCTATTTATATTTTAAACGCTCAAATATTAAATATTAATGACAAAGATTTCATTACTGTAAAACTTAATGGAGTTTCTCAAAACTTTAATTTCAATGAATCTACTAGTATTTTATTAGCAACATTAAATTTACAATCTGGAAATAATCAAATAGAAATTTTAGTTAATAAATGTAAAAAAGTAATTAAAAAGATAGATGTAACGTACACTCCTCCTTGTGATGTACCTGTTATTGCAATAAATTCATCCAATTCATCTACTTCTCCAACTTATGTTTTTAAAGCAAATGTAACAAACATTGACAATGCTAATAATATTACTGTAAAACATAACGGTGCAGTTGTCAACTCTACTTTTATTCCATCATCAGGACAAGTAAAAGCTTATTTAACATTAGTAGAGGGTAGTAATGCCATAACAATTATTGCTAATGGTTGCGAAAAAATCATCAATGAATTTGTGGTTAACTATGAGGAGCCTTGTGTTACACCAACAATTAATGTAACCACTAACTCATCATCTACATCTTCTAGTTACACTTTAACGGTTACT
>DQTE01000130.1 GCA_015662905.1 Crocinitomix sp.
TAAGAGGTTCTTTTTTGAGAAACTTAAAATTGATGCTAAAATATCAATAAATACGGTGTGATTTTGATCGACTAAATTTATTTAGGACAGCTACGTTTTATAATCTATGAATAAACCCATCAGGGTTAATAAACCTTAGACTAATTTCAAAACCACCTCTGTAATTTGAGTAATTATTTAATTTAGAAATATTTACGTCATAGGATAATCCTACGGAAAAATTTGCCATATTAAAGTAAACTTGCGGAATTAAGGCATCTAAAATATTAGTCACTCTAAAATTTAATCCTGCAGAAAAAGACGATTCATTTGAGTGAGAGGTAAATTTTGAAGCTGGTTTTATAATGTATTTAACCATACTACCGAAAACAATTTCACTTTGTTTATTTTGGTATTGAAATAAAAAGTTTGGGTATAAATATAGTGATTCGTGTATTGGTAAAAGCACGTCAGAGTGAAACACAAACTTCATAGGTAATTTAGCTTCTCCAGAATATAAAGAGAATTTTGGTTTATTGACATGAAAAATGGCAAAGCCAACTCTGGCATGATTTGGGCTAAATGCAATGATGTTATTATCTTTCTTATGATACCACCAAGTAATACCGGCTCCAATGTCTCCATAAGAAAAAGGTGTAAATCCTACGCCTTCACCATTAAAAATAGCAGGGTCATAATTTAGTCCATTGTATTGGCTAGCCCATTGCATTTTAGTTGGGTCAATTCCAATCCTTGATTGGTTGGCCTGTATCCCCATTGATAATCTTGAATTTCGAGTTGTTTTAATCAGTACTGAAAAGTCTAAGCCTACAAGTGTATTTCCTAATTCAACATCTCCGCTCACGTCTTTAAAAAAATGTAAACCAGCAGCATAAAATACTGTTTTTTTCGTAAACCCTGTTTTTCCAAAAGAAAATTCAGCAGAGGCGCCATAGGTACGATAGGTCTTATTTATTGTCCTCCACTGATCTTTCCAATTCATTTCAGCTTTTACATTACCTAAAAAAGTACCTGTTAACGCTGGATTTGTTTGATAAGTAGCTCTAGTTAATTGAGAAAAATGAATATCTTGACCAAACACAAATATTGGCAATAACAAAAAGATATTGAAAACTATTTTATTCATTTATGTTTTAACTATACTATAGTATAACAATTAAAGTTACATTTTGTTACTTTTATTCGTAAAAAAAACATTCTAAACTGTTTAGAATGTTTTTTTAAAAAATATTTAGTCAATATTACATTTCAAAAGTTTCCATAAATTTAGTGGTAAAGTCACCTTTTCTAAATTTTTCGTCTTTCATTAATTTTTGATGAAAAGGGATAGTTGTTTTAATACCATCAATGAAGTATTCTTCAAGCGCTCTTTCCATTTTTCTTATAGCTTCTTCTCTTGTTTGTGCAACAGTAATCAATTTAGCAATCATAGAATCATAATATGGAGGTATTACATATCCCGCATAACAGTGTGTATCAATTCTTACTCCATGACCACCTGGTTGATGGTATTCAGTTATTTTTCCAGGAGATGGTCTAAAATCATTAAAAGGATCTTCAGCATTTATTCTACATTGTATAGCATGCATTTGAGGATAATATGCTTCTTTTTCTATTTTGTCACCAGCAGCTAATTTAATTTGCTCTTTAATTAAGTCATAATTAATAACTTCTTCCGTTATGGTATGTTCAACTTGAATACGTGTATTCATCTCCATAAAATAAAAATCACGGTTTTTATCAACTAAAAACTCTACTGTTCCTACACCTTCATATTTTACAGCTTTTGCCGCTTTTACAGCTGCTTTTCCCATCTTATCTCTTAATTTATCAGTCATGAAAGCGGATGGTGTTTCTTCTACTAGTTTTTGATGACGTCTTTGAATTGAGCAGTCTCTTTCAGATAAGTGACAAGCATTTCCGTATTTGTCGCCAGCAATTTGAATTTCAATATGACGTGGTTCTTCAATGAATTTTTCCATATACATACCATCATTTCCGAAAGCAGCTTTAGATTCTTGTCTTGCAGAGTTCCAGTGTTCCTCCATTTCATCTTCTGACCAAACGATACGCATACCTTTACCTCCGCCACCAGCGGTTGCTTTAATCATAACAGGATACTTAATTTTTTTAGCTGTTTTTTTAGCGTCAGCTAAATCTTTAAGTAAACCCTTTGATCCAGGAATACAAGGGACACCTGCCTCAATCATTGTGGCTTTGGCAGAAGATTTATCTCCCATCCCCTCAATCATTTCTGGAGAGGCACCAATAAACTTGATCCCGTTTTCTTCACATATTCTTGAGAATTTTGCATTTTCAGATAAAAAGCCATATCCTGGATGAATGGCATCTGCATTTGTAATTTCAGCAGCAGCAATTACCTTAGCAATATCTAAATACGATTCTGATGATGGAGGTGGGCCAATACATACTGCTTCATCAGCAAACCTAACATGTAAAGAATCTTTATCAGCTGTAGAATAAATTGCTACAGTTTTTATTCCCATTTCTTTACAAGTTCTTATTACACGTAGTGCTATTTCACCACGATTTGCTATTAATATTTTTTTAAACATAAATCTTTTTTTTATCAATACTATAAACTGTTAACAACAGTATTTTAAATTTTCTATAAAATATAAAATTGATTTACATTATGATGGGTCAACCAAAAATAAAGGTTGGTCATACTCTACAGGAGTTTGATCATCAACTAAAATTTTAACAATTTTACCTGATATTTCGGATTCGATTTCGTTAAACAATTTCATAGCTTCAATCACACATAAAACATCTCCACTTGAAATAGAGTCACCAACATTTACAAACACATCTTTGTCAGGCGAAGGTCTTCTATAAAAAGTTCCAATCATTGGAGATTTTATAGTTACAAATTTTGAATCATCAGTTGAATCATCAGATGTTACTTTATTTTCAGATGCTTCAGGTGTAGTAACAGGTGGTTGAACGATTGGTTGTTGAGGTTGAGCTTGGACCATATTAACAGGAGCTTGAACCATAACTTGTTCAACAGGGTTATCAGTTTTTATTGTGATTTTAAAATCACCTTGTTCCATACTTACTTCAGACACGCCTGATTTTGAAACAAATTTAATTAAGTTTTGAATTTCTTTTAAATCCATAATATTTTAGTTTTGAGTTTATTTATTTTTTTGTATCGTAAGCCCATTTTATGTAGATAGCTCCCCAAGTAAAACCTCCTCCAAATGCAGCTAAAACAATATTGTCCCCTTTTTTTAATTTATCTTCCCATTCCCATAAACACAAAGGGATTGTTCCTGAAGTTGTGTTTCCATACTTTTGGATGTTAATCATAACCTTGTCTTTATCAAGTCCCATTCTTCTTGTTGTAGCATCAATAATTCTTAGGTTAGCTTGGTGTGGAACTAAGTAAGCTACATCCTCACTTGAAAGATTGTTTTTTTTCATAATTTCAGCAGAAACATCAGCCATGTTTCTAACAGCATGTTTAAAAACAGTTTGTCCGTCTTGGAACATATACATACCTTCAGATTCTGCATTTTCTTTAGTTACAGGTTCTTTTGATCCTCCTATTTTTTGAACTAAAGAGTTTCTGCCACTACCATCAACCTTTAAGATGGAGTCTTTTATTCCATATCCTTCTGTATCTGGTTCAAGTAATACGCCTCCTGCACCGTCTCCAAAAAGAATACAAGTAGTCCTATCTTTATAGTTAACAATGCTAGACATTATGTCTCCACCAATAACGATAACTTTTTGGGCACTTTCATTTTCAATAAATTGTTTGCCAGTTTCTAAAGTAAACAAAAAACCTGAACAGGCAGCATTTACATCAAAGCCCCATGCGTTAGTAGCCCCAACTTTATCACAAATAATATTTGAAGCAGATGGGAATCTATAATCGGCAGTAATTGTACCAACAATTATCATATCAATTTCCTTAGGTGAAATTCCTCTTTTTTTGCAAATTCCTTTAACCACTTCAGCGCCCAAGTCTGATAGTGCTTGACCTTTAGAGACAATTCTTCTTTCTTTTATTCCTGTTCTAGACACGATCCATTCATCATTGGTGTCCACCATTTTTTCAAGGTCAGCATTTGTAAGTTTTTTTTCAGGTACGTAACCATGAACAGATGTTATTGCGGCTGTTATATTATTCATTTAAACTTTTTTTTGGTAGATAATTTTGTTCACTAATTGTTTAATTAAGGCTGTAAATGTATTAAAAAAAGAATAAAATTAGTTAAATTTTGTGTTTTTTAATTAAAAAACTATTCTTTTTTTGTTTTAAGATCTTATAAAACATATACAAACAAAAAAAGCTTACTAATTCAATAGTAAGCTAAATAATGTTTAGTTAAAGGTGTTTTTTAGATTGCTACTTCTTTCTCAGCAACTACTTTACCTTTGTAGTATAGTTTTCCTTCATGCCAAAAAGCTCTGTGGAATAAATGTGGTTGACCAGTTGTTGGGCAAGTCGAAATATTAGCTGCCACAGCTTTTACGTGAGTTCTTCTTTTGTCTCTTCTCGTTTTTGAGATTTTTCTCTTTGGATGTGCCATTTTATCTTATTTTTTAAACTTCAAATTATTTAATTGTGACCACCTAGGGTCTATGTTATTTGTATTATTTGTGATTGATTCAGATGAAGTTTGTTCGTCTTTCTCAACCAATAAATATTTATTAATTTCTTCCAACATTATTTGATTACACTCACCTTTTTTATGGAGTCTTTTAGATGGGATTGATAATGAGATGAATTCATAAATAGGTTGCATTATATCAATTTCTATTTCATTGTGATATACACTAATTACTTTTTCATCATCAAATTCAGTTTCAGTAAATTTATATATAATTTCGTCATCTGACTTAATTGGTAAATCCACATTGTCAGTACATCTATCACACATTATTTTTACTGTTCCCGTCAGACTAAAGTTTGCTATCATCATTGTTTGTTGCTTTTCTAATTCAATTTCAACAATAACTTTAGCACCTTTAATGTCAGTATATTCAAACTGTTCAAAGAACTCATCCCTAATGTTAAAGGTAAATGTGTGAAGTCCATCTTTAAGACTTGTAAATTTAATCTTATAATCTTTATTCTTCATCTACCTAAAAAATAGGAGTGCAAATATATTAATTATTTTTTAAATACTATTCTTTTGAACAAAATTATTTTACAAGTAGTTGTGAAAATACACTTTTCAATAAAAAACATCCTTAAATGCGAGTTTACATTTTGTTTTCTTTAATCTATGTATTTATCCACTAAATACAACATAGTAGCCATTGCAGCGCTTCCTAGTTCTAACTCTCTTTTGTTAACAGTTTCAAAAACATCAGCTTCAGTGTGATGATAATTAAAATAACGTTGTGAGCTAATAGCCATGCCCAACTGAAGCATGTTGGGGTAGTATTCTCTCAAAGGATTAATATCAACTCCCCCATAACCTTTATCAAATTTATATAATTGAAAAATATACAATAATTCTTTAAATGATTTAATAAAAGCCAGTTGTTTGTCATTTCCTACTATATCAAAACCAATTGGTAAAAATCCACCTCTATCAGATTCTATGGCGCATATATGTTTTTCCCCCTTTTCTTTACAAAGCTTAGCATAAGTTTTTCCACCCATATTACCGTTTTCTTCATTCATAAAAAGTACCAACCTTAAAGTGTGATTTGGACGATAGCCTATAACTTTTAATAATCTTAAAGCTTCAATTGAGTGAGTAATTCCTGCGCCATCATCATGAGCGCCCTCACCAACATCCCAAGAGTCTAGATGGCCACCAAATGTAATAATGTTATTATCTTTATTACCTGTCATTTCGGCAATGACGTTGTATGAGTCTATATTGTTTAACATTTTACAATCCATTTCAATTTTAAGGGTAACTTTTCCTTTTTTTAGCCAATTGCTTAATTGGTTTGAATGAGAGGTACTTATAGCAGCGGCAGGAATTTTTTCAACTTCATCATTATAGCTCATAACACCAGTATGAGGGTAGTGGTCAATGGGGGTTGCTAAAGAACGAATAATAACGGCAATTGCTCCTTTTTTTGATGCTTCAACAGCACCATATCCACGAATGGGATAGCACGCACCATAAGCTTTAAAAGTTTGTAGCAATGATTGATCAAAGGGTTGATTGATAAACACAATTTTGTTTTTTACTTTCTTAGGATTGGCTTGCTTTAAATCAGAGAGCGTATTGAATTCGATTAACTCTCCTTCTAATATTCCATTTGTCCCTATTGAACCGCCAAGGGCTAAAACGTCTAACTTAAGGATTTCACTTTTGCTGTTAATTGCCCATGCCACCTCCTTTGTGCCCCTTTCCCAGTGAGGGACTTTTATTTTTTGAAGATAAACTTTGTCAAATCCGTAAGATTTTAAAACTTTTTCAGCCCAATAAATTGCCATTTCAGCTTCAGCTGATCCAGTAATTCTTGCGCCTATTTTTTTACATAATTCTTTTAGGATTATATATGACTTCCCTTTAACTAATGCTTCTGAGTAGATTTTTGCGATAAATAGAGAATCGTTCTTTGTGTCAATATTTGGTGTGTCTTGTGTTTTGTCATCAATGTTTAATTTGCAAGTTAATTTATTATTGTACGATAATTTGAGTTGTACAGATGAAAAAATCACTATTGCGGTTATAAGTGATATAACTAATACTACTGATTTTAATCTATTGGTCATAATGTGTATTTTTTGCAATATACTAATTGTTGTGTTATTTTTAAAAAGAAAATTAAAAATCTAAAAATTCAAAAAATAGTTTAAATTTAAATGATTTAAATTATGAGATATAAATGAGTATTTTAACTGGTGTATTCTTGAGAAATTTGTCCTGTAATTCTCAATAAATCGTAATGAGATTTTAAAGCGTTGAATAACTGATCGAAATAAGATAAGACCGAGCGCTGGTATGATGTTTTTATATCATTCAAGTTAAAGACATTAATTAATCCTAAATTGTATTTTTCCTTTCCTAATTCCCAAAGTTTTTCGGCGTGTTTAACCATTTTAAAAGACATTTCTTCAATTTGTATTTGTGTATTATACAATTCTATAATTCCTTTTAATTGGTGCGCTAATTTTAACTCTAATTCCTTAACCTGAAGTTCGGCAGTTTTATATTGGATTTTAGAAATTTCAACGGCTCTTTTTTTATTCCAACCATTAAATAAAATATAATTAGCATTAATGCCCCCGTAATAATTAATGGCACTTGTATTTACATCTTGATTTTGATTGCCGAGTAATTTAATGTAACTTGATGATGGAGAGTATCCTAAATTTAAGGTTACAACAGGGTAATAAGCTGTTTTTTTAGCTTTAATTTCCAAATCTTGCAACTCTAAATTAATGTATTGATTTTTTAAGTTTTGATTAGAC
The DNA here is from genome assembly GCA_015662905.1 of Crocinitomix sp. Lineage (GTDB taxonomy): Bacteria > Bacteroidota > Bacteroidia > Flavobacteriales_D > Crocinitomicaceae > Putridiphycobacter. Next base: position 7,421 of record DQTE01000130.1, read on the forward strand.
ATTTTCATCATTTGTAAGAGTTTTTCGTACTTTAGGTTAGTAGTTGTAAACTCTAATTTGTCAGTTAATATATAGTCTGACTCAATAGATTCTGCCATTAATAGATTTAGATTACGTTTTGCGTTTTTAAGTGCTAATTTTTGTACTAAAAGATTTGTAGAATCACTTAATACTTGGTTTTCAAATTCTAATAAATCAAAAGAAGAATTAGTGCCTAAGTTACTTTTTAGTTTGAAATAGGATAATTTTTGTTTAGAGAAGTTTAATAAATTTTCAACTACGTTTAATTTTCTTTTTTGAACTATTGCTGTATAGTAGGCTATAATCACATCATAAATTGTATTTTCAATAACTACAATAGCGTTTCCATTAGTTTGTTCTTCAAGTTGTTCTAGTTTTGTTTTACTTATTCTTATTCCAAAGCCATTAAAAATGGTCCAATTCATGTCAACAGATAATTTTAGGTTGTTAGAAAAGACATTGCCGGGAAAAAAAGTAAATGGGTTGTTACTATTGTCAGCAATATTAGCATTATCACCAACATTTAGAGAAAATGTAGGAGAAAAACCTGCACTATACCAGTTATTCTGGAGTCTGGCTGATTCTTGATTTGTTTTTACAAGTTTTATTTGATAGTTATTTTCAAGTGCCTTGTTTATTGCTTGTTTTAAACTCAATTTCTCTTGACTTATACTCCAAATAGAACAATAAAGTAAAGTGAAAATTAAAAGGGTGTATTTCATTGTAACAATTCTTTTATTTAAAGTATCTAAAATCTTGATTGTTTTTTATGTTTTTTAGACTCTCATAAATAAGTTTGATACAGTTTTCAATATCGTCTTTATGAGCCATTTCAACCGTAGTATGCATGTAACGTAAGGGTAAGGAAATTAAAGCTGATGGTACACCTGAGTTTGAATAAGCAAACGCGTCAGTATCGGTCCCTGTTGCTCTTGAAACTGCTGCTCTTTGGAAAGGGATTTTTCCTTTTTTTGCAGATTTTATAATTAAATCTAAAAGGTTGTTTTGAACCGCAGGTCCGTAAGTCAATACGGGACCATCTCCTCCAATAATATCGCCTTGCTGTATTTTATTGATCATAGGTGTTTGTGTATCATGACAAACATCAGTAACTATAGCAACATTTGGTTGTATTTTTTCAGCAATCATTTGAGCCCCTCTCAGCCCAACTTCTTCTTGAACAGCATTTGTTATGTATAAACCAAAAGGTAGTTTGACTTTGTTTTGGTGTAATAACCTAGTAACTTCTGCAATCATAAAACCACCTATTCTGTTGTCTAAAGCACGACCAACAAATTTATTTTCATTTAATATTATAAATTCATCAGGGTAAGTCACAACGCAGCCCACATGTATTCCCATCTTCTCAACTTCTTCTCTAGTGTTGGCACCACAGTCCAGAAAAATATTGTCTTGTTTTGGTGGTTTTTCTGTAGATTTTCTTGTGTGAATAGCTGGCCATCCAAAAACTGCGGTTACGATTCCTTTTTTAGTATGGATATTTACTCTTTTAGAAGGAGCAATTTGATGATCAGAACCGCCATTTCGTCTTAAATAAATAAACCCCTCTTTTGTAATGTAATGAACAAACCAGGATATTTCATCAGCGTGAGCTTCAATGACTACCTTGTATTTAGCTTTGGGATTAACAACTCCAACAACACTTCCATAATTATCTACCCAATACTCATCAATATAAGGTTTTATATAATTTAGCCATATTTTTTGCCCCTCTTTTTCAAACCCTGTAGGAGAGGCATTATTCAAGTACTTAGCTAGAAAATTAACAGATTTTTTAGTAATGATTGATTTTTGCATAGCCGTAAATTTAGCACAATTATTGTTAATAAAAAAAAAATTAATTAATTTAGCGGTTGTAAAATTACAAATAAGATGAAAAAACTATTCTTTCTCGGTTTTTTTTGGGGATTAAATTTTCTCAATTATGCCCAAACAGATTCTACAGGAGTAATTGTAAAAGGTAAAGAAGTAGATCAATCTACTCTTGATTCTTTAGGAATGATTAATCCTGCTATTTTAGAAAAATATAACGAAGGGGTTAAATTTTTAAATGAAGGAAAAAATATTCCTGCAATTCAAAAGTTTACAGAAGCAATTTTAATGGATGATAAATATGTCGCGGCTTATTACAACAGAGGTGTAGCGCAAAAGAATTTAGACAAAGTTGAAGAAGCAATTAAAGACTTTGATAAGGCTTACCAGTTGGATTCTAAACATGATAAGTCACTTTATATGAAGGGGCAGGTCTTAATGGAGAGTCAGCAGTATGATAAAGCAGCGGTGAGCTTTGCCACAGCCTTTAAAGTCAACCCTGATAATGAAAAAGCTGCATATAATGAAGGTGTGGCATATTTTCAAATGGAAGAATATGACAAAGCTATAACCGCTTTTAATAAGGCTATTTCTTCAAAGTCTGACTATGCCTACGCTTACAATGATAGAGGTAGTGCAAAATTAAAACAAGATGATATTGATGGTGCTATATTAGATTATAAATATGCAATTAAATTAAATCCAAAACTTAGTTTTGCTTATAATAACTTGGCGTCTGCGTTCCGTAAAAAAGAAGACTATTCAACTGCAATTCGTTATTATACAGACGCAATAAGAATAAAGCCAGATTACTATGTAGCCTATAACAACAGAGGGTTGTCAAAACTTGAACAAGGAAAGTATATGGACGCTATAGCAGATTTTAAGAAAGCAATAGAAAAAAATTCTAGTTATGCTTATGCTTACAATAATTTGGCAGCAGTTTATATTAAAATGGAAAAATATCAAAAAGCAGTTGAAAATTGTAATAAGGCATTAGAGTTAAATCCTGAATACATGGAGGCTTTTTTCAATAGGGGGATTGCAAAAGAAATGTTAAAGGATTTGAAGGGGGCTTGTGCAGATTGGGAAGACGCCTTTATATTAGGGTCTGAAAATGCAGAGAAATATATAAATAGTCCTGCTTGTACAGAAAAATAAATCATATTCTGAATCATTAAAAAATAATAAAATGAAAAATATATTAATAATCATTACTTTAGTTTTTTGTTTAAGTACATCAGTAGCACAAGATGTGCCATTTGATAAAAAATTGTTTCCAAAAGAGCAAAAGGCAGCGTTTAAAATAGCAAAAGATCACTATGAAGCGGGTAATGAAAAGTTAGCAGACTTGACCATAGAACAATTAGGACTGATCTCGGCCAAAAAAACACCTATGAGTGTTGATTACAGAGGTGCTTTAAATGAATATTTAGAAGCTTATAAATTTAACCCTAAAAGTGCGGATTTAAACTATCGAATAGGAATTTGTTATTACAACACAGATAAGTATAAAATGGAAAAGTACTTTCTGGCAGCTTATAAATTAAAACCAACAGTCTCCAAAGATATTCACTATTTTATAGGTTCAAGTTATCATATTAATGGGCAGTGGCAAAAAGCAATTGATGAGTATAATAAGTTCGCCTCAAATGCTACCTCTGAATTGATTGATGTTAAAACCAAAGCAGTAAAAAAAGTGCAAGAATGTAGAAATGGTCAACAACTTGAAAAACAAAAAGCAAGGGTTTGGATTGATAACCTAGGTCCAAAAGTAAATTCTAAATATCCAGATTATGCTCCCGTTATTTCTACAGATGAGGCTATATTGATATTTACAGCAAGAAGACCTGATAATGAAAAATTGTCTTTTGATGGAGATTATTTTGAAGATTTATACGAGTCAAGAAGAGAGAATGGAGAGTGGACAATGGCTAAAAATATGGGGAAACCAGTTAATGTAGAAGGACAACATGATGCTACGATAGGTCTTTCACCAGACGGGCATACGTTGTTTATATATAATGATAATAAAGGAATGGGAGATATACTTATTTCAACTGATGAAGATGGGGGGTGGTCAAAGCCTGAACGCTTGAATAAAAATATAAATACAAAGGATTATCACGAACCTGATGCTTCATTGACCTTTGATGGAAAACGCTTATATTTTACGTCAAATAAGCCTGGAGGATATGGGGGACACGATATATATTATTCTGATTGGAATGAGGATAAACAAGACTGGGGGGCAGCTCAAAATATAGGAGATATTTTAAATACCCCCTATGAAGAACGTTCAGTTTTTATCCATCCAGATGGTGAAACTATGTATTTTGCTTCAACAGGCCACAATACAATGGGAGGTTATGATTTATTCTATTCAAAATTAGTTGATGGTGTTTGGCAAAAACCTGTTAATTTAGGCCCACCTTTAAACACTCCAGGAGATGATGTTCAACTAGTTGTAGCAGGTAATGGGCGTTATGGCTATTACTCATCTTATAAGGCAAATGGATATGGAGAAAAAGATATTTATTTAATTACTTTTTTAGGCCCTGAAAAATTACCTATGTTAAGTGGAGAGGACAATTTAATAGCTTCTATTGCTAAGCCAATCAAAGAAAAATTGGTAGAGCCAACAGTTAAAGTTGAAGGTGCTAATATGGCCATATTAACGGGGATTATTAGAGATGAAAAAACTAAAAAACCTTTAAAAGCGCAAATTGTTTTAGTTGATAATGAAGAAAATAAAATAATAGCAGAGTTTACATCTGATGCTGTAACGGGTAAATATTTAGTTTCATTACCAGCAGGTAAAAACTATGGAATAGCTGTTAAAAAAGAAGGGTATTTGTTCCATTCTGAAAATATAGTTATTCCAAATGAGAGTGGATTTAGACAATATGAAAAGGATGTTGATTTGAAAAAAGTAGAAATTGGTCAAACTATCGTATTAAGAAATATCTTCTTCGATTTAGATAGGTATAGTTTAAGACCAGAATCAGTTAATGAATTAAATAGGTTGGTTAAGCTAATGCAAGACAATCCAACTATGAAAATAGAATTATCTGGTCACACAGATACAAGGGGTAGTGCTGAACATAACAGACAATTGTCAGAGAATAGGGCGAAAGCAGTTGTAGAATACTTAGTGGATCACGGAATTTCTAAAGATAGATTGAAATATGCAGGTTATGGAGAAACACACCCTATTGTTCAAGATTCAGAAATATATAAAGAAAAATCTAAGACTAAAAGAGAAGAAATGCATCAACAAAATCGCAGGACAGAGTTCAAGATTTTGAGCCTATAATTAAAAACAAAACTTGTTACATAGAAGACGGGTTTTATTTTAAAAATCAATATAATATAACTTTTTTTTGCAAAATAAGTATATATGTTAGGCAATATTATTTTTTTTTGTAAATTCGCATAAAATTATATCAAGATGAGAAATGTATTTATCGTGTTTATTTTTTTACCTACTTTAGTTTTTTCGCAGGAAAAATATAATTTAAAAAGTAAAAAAATATTCAAACAAGCTCAAGAAAGTAATAAAAGTGGAAATATTGATGAAGCGTTAAAACTTTATGAAGCCTGTTTAAAAGAAGAGCCTAAGTATATAGAAGCATACTACAATATGTCTGTTATTGAATATGACAATAAAAATTATGATAGAGCCATTAAGTATTGTGTTAATGCTTTAAAAATAAGTAAAACAAAAGCTCCAATTCATAGGCAATTAGCTAAATCATATTTTATGATAGAAAATTATGACAGCAGTGCATATTACAGTAAGATAGCTACTCTGTTAGATCCCAAGTCAGATGAAAGTTTTTATATTCTTGCAAAATCTGAAAATAATATAAAAAAATATGAAAAGGCACTGAACCATATCAATAAAGCTATCGATTTGAACAATACCGTAGCCGATTATTTTAATGTGAAAGGTATAGCCAATTTTGGTTTAGAGAACTTTGATGATGCAAAAACAGATTTTAATAAGGTTATAGAATTAGAACCAGGTAATACAAGTGTTTACAAAAATTTAGCCAATGTTTATATAGCGCTTGACGAACCCGAAAAAGCATTAGAGAATATTGATAAAGGCATAAGCTCAGCTACCGGAAATGAAAAAATACAATACCTTTTATTAAAGGGGAATTACTATCATACCATTGGAGAACTTGATAATGCAAAGGCTTCTTATGAAGAAGCTTATAAGCTAAACAATCAAAGTCCAGTTGTTTTAACAAATATGGCAGCTGTAATGATTGATAAAAGTAAGTTTGAAGAGGCAGTTCAATATTGTGATAAAGCTATAGAATTAGACCCTACAATGACAGAAGCTTATTTTAATAGAGGAATAGCAAACGAAATGTTAAGAAAAACAAATGAAGCTTGCGCAGACTGGGAAGAAGCTTTTATTTTAGGAGCAGTCAAAGCTGAGGAGTTTTTAAATAGTCCTACTTGTAACGAATAAATCTATGAAAATGAATAAAGTTAAATTAATATTGAGTTTTATTTTTATTTCTTGTATATCATTAGCGCAAGATAAAGATATACCTTTTGATAAAAATATTTTCCAAAATGATAAACAAGCCTTTAATGAAGCTGTTAAACAAATAAAATTAGGAGATATTCATTTTAATAGTGGATCAAATTCTGATTTATCTTATGCTTTGTCACATTATTTAAAAGCAGACTCTTTTAACCATTATAGTGCCGATTTGAATTATAAAATAGGGGTATGTTTTTTAAATAGTACACAAAAATTCAAAGCATTACCATATCTTCAATTTGCAGATAAATTCAATACAGACGGTGAAAGATTTGAAGATCTTGATCTTTATCTAGCTCAAGCCTACCAGTTAGCAAGCGAATGGGATAAAGCAATAGAACATTATAAAGCTTATAAAAATACACTAGGAGAGAATGACAAACCACAAAGGTTTTATTTGAACAAGAAAATAAGGGAGTGTGTTACAGGTAAAGAGTTATATGCGAATCCTGAAAGAGTTTGGATTGATAATTTAGGAGAAAACATCAATTCAGAATATCCTGATTTTGGTCCAGTAATTTCTGCGGACAATAGAATGCTATTTTTTACTTCAAGGAGACCGGGAGGAGTAGGTGATATTACAGATGAAACAGGCTATGATATGGAGGATATATACTATAGTGAGAGAGAATTTGGTGGTGATTGGCAACCTGCTAAAAATATTGGATCACCTATAAATACCGAAACTCATGATGCAACAATTGGTCTTGCACCTGATGGAAAAAGTTTATTTGTGTATAAAAGTATTAGCAGAAAAGATGGTAATATTACAATAGCAAGACAGAATGATGATGGAACATGGACAGAAACAACTGAGTTGGGAAATACTGTAAATACAAAAAAACATGAATCTTCGGCATCACTATCTTTTGATGAAAAAACATTGTTTTTTGTATCTGATAAACCTGGTGGATTGGGTGGTCATGATATTTATGTAGCCACTTGGGATGATGAAAAACAAGATTGGGGAGAGGCGAAAAATTTAGGACCTACCATTAATACAAAATTTGAAGAAAAAGGTGTGTTTTTTCATCCAGATAATAAAACTTTGTACTTCTCATCAGAAGGTCATAATACAATGGGAGGGCTAGATATTTTTAAAACAGAGTATAATGCTGAAACAGATGAATGGTCAAAACCAGTAAATATTGGAGCACCAATAAATACCCCTGATGATGATGTGTACTTTGTTGTTTCTGGAAATGAAAGATATGCGTATTACTCCTCTTTTAGAGAAGGAGGATTTGGTGAAAAAGATATTTATAAAATTACTTTTTTAGGGGACAAAAAAAATCCACTAATTGCATCATCAGACTTAATAGATACCCGTCTGAACGATAAATCTGATAATATTGAGTCTTTCGAAAAAGATGATATGATATTAATTTCTGGTACTGTAACAGACGGAAAATCAAATGAGCCATTAGTTGCAAAGTTAACTGTAATAGAGTCTAAAACAAATAAAAAAATTACAGATATTATTACAAATGAAGACGGCACATATTTAGTAGCAGTTAAAGCTGGTAAATCCTACGCCATCACAACTACAAAAGAAGAATACACTATTGCTTCTAAAACTATTAATACAACTAATAATGATGCTGGAAAAGAAATTGTTGAGGACTTCCAATTATTTACCCCTGTGCCAGGTGATGAATTTGTATTAAGAAATATCTATTTTGGTTTTGATAAATCTAATTTAAGGCATAAATCTATTGAGGAACTAGATAGACTTGTTAACATTATGAAACAACATCCTAGCCTTGTTATTGAATTGGGAGGGCACACTGACAGAAGAGGTTCGGATGCCTACAATCAAATATTGTCTAAAAAACGTGCTGAGGTTGCAAAAAAATATCTAATTGAACATGGTATTTTAGCAAATAGAATAAAAACAAAAGGTTATGGAGAAAGTAAACCAGAGGTGTCAGGTGATAAGATTAACGCTATGAAAACTAAAAAAGAAAAAGAAAATGCGCATCAACAAAACAGAAGAACGGTGGTGATGATAATTAGCAATTAAAATTAATATATATTATCCAAGACTCCATCAACGTTGATGGAGTTTTTTTGTTTAAGGTAATAGTACAAATATAAATAGTTTAAACATGAGGTTTATATTTTTATCCATAATTACAATTTTTAGTTTAATAACTAATGCTCAGCAATATTCTTTAAATCATTTTTATATATATGATGCAACCTTAGCACAAAAAACAGATTCTGTTTTTAATTCACTATCAGATACAGCTATAGTAGGACAAATGTTTATTCAAGCAGCAGGTGTACATGGAAAACCAGATAAAACAATAATCTCTTTAATCAAGAGAAATTATCTTGGGGGAATAATTATGCTTAATGGCACAAAAGAAAGTTTTATACAATCAATTAAAAAGTATAATGCTGTTAATAAGGGAGTGCCATTAGTATTTTCTGCGGATGCTGAACCCAGTTTAATAAACAGGAAAATAAAAAACACTGTTCCTGTCAAAAATGCGAATAAATTGTTAAATAGAGATGAGGTGCGTTATTATGCAAAGTTAATTTGTAAAGAATTAAAAGAAATGGGTATTATGTACAATTATGCGCCAGTGGTTGATATGTCACCTAATAAAATTATAAATTTTAGGAGTTTTGGAATTAATGCCGATACAGCGCAAGTATGGGCAAATATTTTTATTGAAGAAACTCAAAATAGCGGCATAGTTGCAACAGCAAAGCATTTCCCCGGTCATGGTTTTGTTGTTGGAGATACACATGAAAAATTAGTTTATATAGATGGCGAAATGAAAGAAGTTAAGAACTACAGACCATTAATTAATAAAGGAGTTTTATCCATAATGATTGCTCATATTGCCATTAAAAATAATGTTGAATACGATACTGAAAACTTACCATCAAGCTGTTCTAAAAAAATAGTCACAAATCTTTTAAAACAAAAGCTTAATTTTAAGGGGTTAGTAATAACAGATGCTTTAAATATGGGCGGGGTATCAAGTATTCCTAACTGCGAACTAAAAGCTGCTAAAGCAGGCTGTGATATCTTGTTGATGCCTAAAAATGTTAGAAGCGCCATAGAAGATATTTTAGAAGAAATAAAAGTAAACAAACAATTTGAGCAACAAGTTTATGCGTCAGTAAAAAAAATTATTAGACTAAAATTTTGCTTAGGTTTACTATAAAATAGAAAATATCAAGTAAAAATATCCCTTTAACTTTTTTTTTTAACCGAATAGAAGTATATTCGCAAATTCAAAATTTAAAAACACAAAAACAGCTATGGCAGTTATTGGAAAAATACAAAAAAACTCGTTATTATTGTTAGTAATTATTGGTGGAGCAATGCTTGCTTTTATCTTTACAGATATGTTAAGAAATGTAGGTGGAGGAGCAGAACCTACACCAACAGCAACCATTGCAGGTAATCCTATTGATGATGCAGAATTTAACGAGTTAGAAACCTCTTTTATTAACAGAGAAAAACAAAACCTTGCCTATCAAGGAAAGGAAATGACTGAGCAACAAAAGAAGACTGCAAGAGATGAAGCTTTTAATGAGTATGTTAGAAGAATAATAATGAATAAAGAGTTAGAGGCCTTAGGAATAGTGGTTTCAGATGATGAGTTAACAGATATGGTTTTAGGAAATCATATTCACCCTTGGATATCAGGTGAAAGAGCTTTCCAGAATTCTTTAGGTCAATTTTCTAGAGATTCTTTAGCAAAGTATCTGGATATGTTAGAAATAGAGCCTTCAGGTGATAATCCAGAAGAATATGCAAGATGGGTAGATTCTAAAAATGCTTGGAGTGATTTTGAAGACCAACTAATTGATGCAAGAAAAGCCGACAAATATGTTACACTCGTTAAAAAAGGAGTTTACGTTAACTCTTTAGAAGCTAAAAATCAATATAATGGTGCAAATGAAAAAAGAACTGTGTCTTTTGTGTTGAAAAAATATACAGACATAGATGAATCAGAGGTTGAATTGACAGATGAAGACTTAAAAGCATACTATGAAAAACATAAGAATGACAAACAATACGAACAAACAGACGAAAGTGCTGTGATTGATTTTGTTGAGTTTCCAATTATGTACACTCAAGACGATATAGATGCTACTTTAGAAAATACAAACAGAATCAAAACGTCATTTGAAAAATCAACAAACGACATTGCATTTATGTATAATAAAAGTGATGTTGAATTTTATTCTGATTCTACCATTTTTAAATTAAATACAAATGATGTTTTTGACTTTAACGTATCATCACCTTCTTATGCAATGGGTGCTGATGAAGCTATTCAAGCAGCGGATAGTGGTGATGTAGTTGGTCCTTTTATAGCAGGCGACCAAGTTGTAATAGCAAAAGTTAAAGGATTTAAAAATCAAGAGCAAGCGTGGGTAAGACATATTTTAATCTCAACGGGTGCTAAACGTACCGAAATTCAGGCTAAAAAAACAGCCGATAGTTTAATCAATGTGATTAAAAAGAATAATAATTTTGTTGAAATGGTAAAAGCTGTTTCCGAAGATCCAGGATCAATTGCTAATGATGGTGAATATAAATGGTTTCCAAAAGGAATGATGGTGACTGAATTTGAAAACGCGTCTTTCAATGGAAAAAAAGGACAATTACAATTGGTAAAAACTAACTATGGTTACCACATAGTGGAGGTTTTAGGAAAACGTAATGCAAAATTACCTATTTTAGCACCTGTTGTAAAAACCATTAAACCGAGTGTAGAAACAAGAAAAACTATTGAAGATTTAGCTTATGAGTTTATAGGTGATTTAGAAACAATGACTGAAGACTCTGCCTTTTATAAATTGGCAAATGAACAAGGTTTAACAGTGATGAATTCCAGAATGTCATTGAAATCTCCTTTTGTAATGGGATTTGATGATGAAAAAAACACAAAGGTGAAAAAATTTGCTTTTGCGAAAGATGCAACTGTTGGAGATATATCTACACCTATTTACGACCAAGGAACCTACAAAGTAGCCATTATTGTCAGCAAGATGAAAGAAGGAACTCCTGATTTTGAAAATATTAAAAATCAAATGAGATTTCCTGCTTTGAGAGAAAAACAAGCCGAAAAATATAAAGAATTATTAGCAGGAACAAGTAATTTACAAGAACTTGTAGCAAAATTCCCTGAATTACAAATACAAACAGCAACGGTTATGTTTAACTCTAATGCTATTCAAGGTGGAAGTACAAATGAACCAAAAATAATTGGAGCCATCTTTTCCGTACCACAAGATTTAACACCTCTATTAAAACCAATTGAAGGTAACTCAGGAGTTTATGTGATTAGGATAAACAAAATTGAACCTGCGCCCGAAATGAATGATTATACAGCAGAAAAACAAAGTTTAAGAGCTACACGTCAAGCTAATGCAGATAACCTTGTTATTAGAGCCCTGCGTGAAAAAGCTGATGTTAAAGATAATAGAGCCAAAGTAGAGATACAAGGCCGATAATATTGTATTTTGTTAAAATTTATAATCCCCTTTAGAATTTCTTTAGGGGATTTTTTATGTGTGTAAATTGGCTTCAAAAACACTTAACCAACCTTGCCATTTACCTTTGTTGTTTAAGGTTTCGTTATGCCACAATGGGATAAATAATCCCCCAACATTTTGTACTTCCTTTTTTAATTGATAAACAACTTTTATCGCTTCAGATATATTTAACTTTAAATACTCATTGAGTGTTCCATCCATGTATGTTATAGGATGCAAGCGTAAAGAGGTTATTTCATTTTTACTTAAATCAAAAAAAGGAAAAGAAAAAGAAGTGCCTGCCCTAAAACCATACCCATCAGCAAACCCCATTGTATAATCATCAGTTATACCTAATTCTACTAGTTGTTGATAAGTTTGAGGTAAAGTTAATTTTAAAAAATGTTGCCTACTATTAAAAACTTTATAATTTAATATATCAGATAACCGCTTAATTTCTTTTTGTATAATTTTTGGTTTAAGGTACGATTGGTACGAAGGGTGGATACCAATCTCACAGCTTTCACTTAAATTTTTTATTAAGGATTGAAACGACTTATTTTTCCAGTGAATATTTTTATCATATTTCCCCCAGTTAGCCATTAAAAAAAAACAAATTACTTTATTTGTCTTAGCTGTATTTTTTATAATAGAAAAAGTATCAAATGGATCATTAATTTTATTAAGTCTAACCATAAATTTGTCTCTAATACACCTTCCTTTTGTTAAGTCTTTGATGTCGCTTAAAAGTGATCTAAAAAACCCTTTGTTTTTAATAGCCCAAGCACTATCAATATCAAAAGTTATAATGGTTTTAAATTGATGTTTTACTATAGAGTAATCTAATTTTAAAATTGCCCAAATAGATTTTACTATAATGTCAACATTTGGTTTGTGTAACCTGTTGTTTTTAAAAATAAATGAATCTTGTGCTGAAAATCTATCATGCTTATCTCTTTGTTTAATTACATACTCTTCGTATCTACTTAAAAAGTAAAATATAACAGCAAAATCATCATTTTGTTGATTAATTGTCCATTTGTCGTTCAAAAATGTAAGCTCATAGTTGTTTTTAATTTGTGATTCTTGTATAATACCCTGAGGAAAAATTTGAAAATCGGCATGTAATTTTACGTTTGAATAGTTAATTTTAATTGAATCAATTTTCTTAAATTCCTCAATTGATGTAGTGATATGATAATCTGTACCTTTAGATTTAAAAATAAAATCTAATACATAAACTAAACGTGGGGTGGTATATTCTGTAAAAACAACTACCATTACTTTATTAAACCATTATCAGCAAAACTAAAATAATCATCATCAGTTACAATTAAATGGTCAAAAATTGGTAAATCTACATAGTTGCCAAATTGTTTTAAATTTTTAGTCAATTCAATGTCCGATTTAGAAGGGGTTAAATTCCCTGATGGATGATTGTGGCATAAAATAATTGCAGAAGCAATTTGTTCAATAGCAATCTTAAAAATAAGTTTACCATCTGCAACAGTATTACTCAATCCACCTTTAGATATTAAATGATGTCCCTTAATAACATTTGCTCTGTTTAAAATGATAATATAAAACTCTTCATGATTTAAGTCCTCAAATAAATGTTTAATGTATGTGTAAGCATCACGAGATGAGTTAATTTTTACTTTTTTGCTCACGGTATCTTTTTTTCTTCTACCTAATTCTAATGCAGCTATAATAGAAATAGCTTTTGCTTCTCCAATACCCTTGTATTTCATTAAATCTTTAATGCTTTTTTTGGCTAAAATATTTATATCATTATCAACATCTTGCAGAATTTTTTGACACAACTGAACGGCAGATTTTTCCCTAGACCCAGAACCAATTAAAATAGCCAAAATTTCAGCATTAGAAAGCGTTGATCTTCCGTTAAGCAATAATTTTTCTCTTGGTCTATCATCTTCCGATAAATTTTTAATTGAAATGTGATTGGTTTTCATAATCACTGCTAAATATAAACACTTTTTTAGTTTTAATGTGGTAATATTTACAACTAAAATTAAAATTTATTAAAAAAAGACCTTAAAAAATCAATTATTTTTATAGTTTTGAATTTATATTTATTTGCGAATAAGCATTTAGATTGTTAAATAAGAATTTTAAATATGAAAAAACAATTTTTAATCATTGGTGTGTCTCTGTTACTGTTTTCTTGTGGAGATGGTAATATTGATGTAGAATCTGAAAACACAAATCCAGATGAAATTAGTGTTATTAATGATTCTATTATTGATAATATGGATAATTATACAACCAAAATAGGAGGGAAAATGTTTAGTATTCCGTCGCCTATCCAAATGTCTTTATTATTAAAAGAAGAGGTCAGTACATTTAATGAGGAGATGATTTCTAACCCTGATAATGTATCAAATTACTCAACAACTTTTAAAAAAGCAATTAATATGGGAGTTTATGGCAGTGATTTAGGATATGCCACTATGTATGAAAATAACACAGTAGCTTTGTCTTATCTTAATTCTATTGAAAAATTATCAGATGAATTAGGGATTGCTGATGCTTTTGATGAAGAATTAATCAACCGATTTATTGAAAACGGAAATAATCAAGATTCAATGTTGGTAATTATGTCTGATGGGTATAGAGAAGGAGATAGATTTTTAAAAGAAAATGAACAACATGATATTGCCTCTTTAATTTTAACTGGAGGTTGGATTGAATCTTTATATTTTGCTACTCAAACTTACAAATTATCAAAAAAACAAAATATAGCCAACAGAATTGGAGAACAGAAAAGTGCACTAAATACAATTATTGAGCTTTTAGAAGATTACAATCAAGGAAACGATTATTCTCAGTTAATCAATGATTTGAATGATTTAAAAACTGATTTTAATAATATTGATTTTAATTATCAATACGTAGAACCACAAACTAATGAAGAACAAGGGCTAACAGTTATTAAAAGTAAAACAAGTGTTAAAATAAATGAGGAAACAATGAATAACATTACCTCAAAAACAGAAAAAATTAGAAACAATTTAATTGGGTAAAAAATGAAAAAAATATTATTAGGGTTAATTTTAAGCGTAGTTGCATCTTTATCTTATGCACAAGAATGTGATTCATTAGTTAATGAATGTTACAAATACTTATTAAAAGATAAAAGAAACAATAAAGTATTTATTTCTGATGGGCAAGTTTATCAGGCTTTTGTAGATGTTGAGCAATCAGCTGAGTTTAAGGTTACACTGTATGGAGGTACATTATATCGCATTGCAACCACAGCAGGTATAGACGATAATTATGTGATTTTTAACGTTTACGACCAAGATAGAAATTTATTATTTAGCAATGACAAATATAAAAATAAACCTTACTGGGATTTTAAGATAGATAACACAATGGATTGTTATATAGAGGCTTATCTTGATATAGATAAAAAAATTTCAGGATGTTTAGTGATTCTATTGGGATTCCAAAAATAATACCTTACGCCTGATACTGTTTGTAATAAAAATTAAATGAGCGAAAGAATTCTAAAAGCACTAATGCAGCTTTTTGCTATTATAGCAAGAGTTGATGAAGAGGTTGATATAGAAAAGCGTAATACAAGCGGAGAAGGAAGAAAGATTGTTGAGGAATTATTGAGTCAAGAACTAAAATCTTCAGACGTACAAGGTTATTTAAAGTTATTTGATGATTTTTTGGTTTCTTATCAAGGAAAGACCAAGAAAAAAGATGGAAAACGCAAACGAACATCTGTTCATTCTGTTAAAGTATTAAGAATATGTACCCAAATTAATGAGGAATTAACGCAAAAGCAAAAAATAATTGTACTCATAAGAATCCTTGAGTTTATTAACTCTAACAAAACGGTTGATCATCAAGAATTAGAGTTTGCGCAGACAGTTGCTGACACTTTTAACGTGTCAATGAAAGAGTATAACCAAATTAAAAAATTTGTTGAAACTGATGCAAGTATTAGAAATGATGAGCCAAACCTATTATATGTAACAAACAATGAAAAAGAAAATTTAAAATCTGCCAAACACATTTATTCTCCTAATTTAGACGGTGAAATAAGAGTTATCAATATAAAAAGTGTAAACTTTTACTTTTTTAAGTATTTAGGCGGAAATACCCTAAACTTAAATGGACAATCAATAGTGCCAGGAAGACACATTATTTTAAATAATGGGAGTTCCATACGTTCATCTAAAGTAAAACCAATCTACTATAGCGACATTGTAGGTAAGTTTTTATCTGATGAGACTAAAGC
This sequence comes from Crocinitomix sp., assembly GCA_015662905.1. Classification (GTDB taxonomy): domain Bacteria; phylum Bacteroidota; class Bacteroidia; order Flavobacteriales_D; family Crocinitomicaceae; genus Putridiphycobacter. The sequence goes on from DQTE01000130.1 coordinate 23,620, forward strand.
TAAAATTATATTTAAAGCTGAAAATGTACAGTACAAGTTTAAAAATGGTAAAATAGGATTACACGAATTTAATTTTTGTGAGGAATCTGGTAAACTCTTAGGAATAATGGGAGGGTCTGGGTCTGGAAAATCAACACTATTAAACGTACTTAATGGAAATTACTCTCCGTCAAAAGGAAAAATTACCATCAATGGTATTGACATTCAAGAAGACAAAGAAAAAATTGAAGGGGTAATAGGATATGTTTCTCAAGATGATTTATTAATAGAAGAATTAACAGTATTTGAAAACTTATTTTATAATGCTAAGCTATGTTTTGGTAATCTGTCAAACAAGCAAATAGCCAAGCGTGTTTTATCAATGTTAATGTCTTTAGGCCTTTACGAAACAAAAGATTTAAAAGTAGGTAGTCCTCTTGAAAAAACAATTTCTGGAGGACAAAGAAAAAGATTAAACATTGCCCTTGAATTAATTAGAGAGCCATCTGTTTTGTTTGTTGATGAACCAACGTCTGGTTTATCTTCTAGAGATTCAGAAAATATAATGGATTTACTAAAAGAGTTGGCCCTTAAAGGAAAGTTAATTTTTGTAGTTATCCATCAGCCTTCATCAGACATTTTTAAAATGTTTGACAAGTTGTTGATTCTTGATCAAGGAGGATATTCTATTTACAATGGTAACCCTGTTGATGCTGTAATTTATTTTAAAACACTTATAAATCACGTTAATTGTAACGAGAGTGAATGTCCCGAATGTGGTAACGTAAATCCAGAACAAATCTTTAATATAATTGAAAGTAAAGTCGTTGATGAATATGGTACATTGACAAATAACAGAAAAGTATCACCTGAAGAGTGGAATGTACATTACAAAAATATTTTAGAACCAGAGATTGAATTTGTTGATGATGAGGACAAATTACCTGAAAGCATTTTTAAAATTCCTAAGCGAATTAAACAAACTAAAATTTATTTTTTCAGAGATATACTTTCTAAATACACTAACAAACAGTATGTATTAATTAACTTTTTAGAAGCGCCTTTACTTGCTGCAATATTAGCTTTTTTCTTAAAGTTTTTTAATCCAGAAAATGATGAAGGATATGTGTTTAGGTTAAACGAAAACATTCCCTCTTACTTATTTATTTCAGTTATTGTTGCTTTATTTATTGGGTTAACGGTTGCCGCGGAAGAAATTGTTAAAGATAGAAAAATACTCAAGCGAGAATCGTTTTTAAATTTAAGTAAAAGTTCCTATTTATATTCTAAAATAACAGTAATGTTTATCATTTCGGCCATACAAACATTAACTTATGTATTGGTGGGTAATTCTATTTTAGGCATAAATGGCATGTGGTTTGAATATTGGACTATCCTTTTCTCTCTCTTTTGTTTTGCCAACCTGTTAGGGTTAAATATCTCAGCTACTTTTAACTCTGTAAAAGTTATTTATATTTTAATTCCCATACTGATTATACCTCAACTACTTTTTAGTGGTGTGATAGTTAAGTTTGATAAACTTAACCCCGCATTTAGTAAAGAAGATTCAGTGCCGTGGATTGGTAATGTAATGGCGTCTCGTTGGGCCTATGAGGCGTTAGCTGTAACTCAATTTAAAGATAACAGCTACACAAAAATGTTTTATGATGCAGAAAAGAATAAGAGTTTTGCCACTTGGAAAAAAGATTATTGGTTAAAAGAATTAACAAGTAAGTTAGATTATGTTAAAATTAACATTAATAACCCAGACTTAAAAAAACAAGTTAAGAATGCCTTAGCGTTGTTAAGGAATGAAATTGCCCAAGAACAAAAGTTTTTAACCTCAAAAAGTGCAGTAAAAGTTTGTGAAAACTGTGTTGATAACTTAACCTTTGATAAGTTTGACGAGAATGTTTATGCTGAAGTAAGTAAATACTTTATTGGTGTATTAAAACCTCATTATAAAAGTATAGCCGACAAAAACAGAAAATTAATTGACCAAAAGAAAACTAAAATTATAGAGAAACACGGAAAAGAAAAGTTTTTAGCTGTAATGAATAACAATGCTAATGATAGATTGGAACAGTTTGTAACTAATAAGATGGACTTGGATAAACTTTTAGTGAAAGACAATAAAATTATTCAAAAATCTGACCCAATTTATCTTGACCCTTATTCTAAGACATTCTTAAACTCACATTTTTATGCACCACGTAAAAAATTATTTGGAACTTATATTGATACATTTTGGGCTAACATTATTGTGATTTGGATAATGGTATTGATTTTAATCCTAACACTTTATTTTGATGTGTTTAAAAAAATGATAGAATTTACTGAAAATTTGTTTTCAAAATTAAAAATTAGTAAATAAATTATTATATTTGCACCCGCAAAAGAAATTGTTCTTTAAATGGTGGTTGTAGTTCAGTTGGTTAGAACGCCTGATTGTGGTTCAGGAGGTCGTGGGTTCGAGTCCCATCTTCCACCCTTAATATTTAAGCCTTGAAGTCATTAGATTTCAAGGCTTTTTTGTGATTCAAGATAAATAATCCTTTAAATATACTTATCTTTCCATAAATTTTTGATTGTTTTTTCTATGTCTTTTTCTCTGTTTGAGCTACCCGAAAAATAAAAATTTGTTCCACTAAGTTCTTTAGGCAAAAATTCTTGAGTCTCAAAGTTGTTAACCCCATTATGAGAGTATTTGTATCCTTTACCATATCCCATGTCTTTCATCAATTTTGTAGGTGCATTTCTAAGGGAGATTGGAACAGCTAAGCTCCCCGTTTCTTTAACTTTTTCTTGTGCCAAGTTTATAGCCATATAAGCAGCATTACCTTTAGGTGATGTAGCTAAATAAATGACACATTGTGATAAAATAATCCTACTTTCAGGAAATCCAATAATAGATACAGCATCAAAACAAGTTTTAGCCATTATCAATGCGTTAGGATTGGCAAGTCCAATGTCTTCAGCGGCTAAAATAAGTAAACGTCTGGCTATAAATTTAGGGTCTTCACCTCCTTCAATCATTCTTGCAAGCCAGTAAACTCCTGCGTTAGGGTCGCTCCCTCTAATAGACTTTATAAAAGCTGATATAATATCATAATGCTGTTCTCCATTTTTATCATAAACAGGTAAATTTTCTTGTATAATTTCTAAAACTACATCATTGGTAATTTTAATAATTGTATCATCAATCTGTTCAATAACAAGTTCAAGAGCATTTAATAATTTTCTTGCGTCACCACCAGATATTTTAAAAAGTGCTTCAGTATCAATTAACTCAATTTGTTTTTTCTTTAATTCTATATCATTTTCAATGGCACGTTGTAATAGTTGAGTAAGCTCATCTTTGGTGTGGTGTTTTAAAGTGTATACCTGGCATCTTGACAATAAAGCGGATATGACCTCAAATGAAGGATTTTCGGTTGTGGCTCCTATTAACGTCAGCACACCTTGTTCAACAGCGCCAAGTAATGAATCTTGTTGAGACTTTGAAAAGCGGTGAATCTCATCAATAAATAATATAGCATTTTGACTACCAAATAACCCCTGACTTTTAACTTTTTGAATAATTTCTCTAATATCTTTTACGCCAGAATTTATAGCACTTAAAACATAGAAAGGTCTGCTGACTGAATTGGCGATAATTTGTGCTAAGGTTGTTTTACCTATACCTGGTGGTCCCCAAAGAATCATTGAAGGTATGTGACCAGATTCTATGGCTTTTCGCAATCCACATTTTTTACATAAAATGTGTTGTTGACCTATATATTCGTTTAAGGTCTTAGGTCGCATTCTTTCAGCTAAAGGAGTAAAATTCATAAAAAAGTATTATACCTTATTAAATGTGTAATTTTTTCCAAATTAAATCTTTTAACTCTGTTAAACCTTTTTGAGCGACAGAAGAGATAAAAATGGTATCTACTTCTTTAGGCAGATTTTCCGATAAAAGAGACTTTAGTTCATCATCAAGCATATCGGATTTTGATACAGCTAAAATTCTATCTTTATCCAATAAGTCGGGGTTATACTTGACCAACTCATTTACCAATATATTATATTCTTTTTTTATGTCGTCAGCATCAGCAGGAATCATAAAAAGCAGTAATGAATTTCGTTCTATATGTCTTAAAAATCGTAACCCTAACCCTTTACCCTCAGATGCGCCTTCAATAATTCCTGGTATATCAGCCATAACAAAAGATTTATAATCTCTATAAGCAACAATACCCAAATTAGGTTTTAGAGTCGTAAAAGGATAGTCGGCAATTTCGGGTTTAGCAGCAGATAAAACAGAAAGCAAAGTAGATTTACCAGCATTTGGAAAACCAACCAAACCAACATCTGCTAAAATTTTTAATTCTAAAATAACCCATCCTTCTTCCTCTGGAATACCAGGTTGAGCGTATCTTGGAGTTTGATTAACAGAGTTTTTGAAATGAACATTTCCTTTTCCTCCTTTTCCACCTCTCATTAAAATTTGTTCTTCTCCGTCTTCGGTAATTTCAAATAGTACTTCTCCAGTTTCAGCATCTTTAGCTATTGTACCTAATGGCACTTCAATATATACATCCTTTCCGTCTGCCCCATGACATAACATTTTACCACCGTGCTCACCGTGTTCGGCTTTAATGTGCTTTTTATACTTTAACGGAAGCAATGTCCACATTTGTGCGTTACCTTTTACAATAATATGCCCACCTCTTCCACCATCTCCACCGGCAGGACCACCAAAAGCAACATACTTTTCTCTACGCATATATCTAGAGCCCGCTCCGCCTTTGCCAGAACGACAATGAATTTTTACGTAATCTATAAAGTTGCTCATTTTTGGTGTTGTTTTATGGGTGCTTTATAACACCAATTTATAAAAATTATGATTTAAAAGTGTCTATTGCATCAAATAATCGTTGGGTAATGTCGTCAATAGAACCAACGCCATCTATTTTAATAAATTTATTCTGTTTATTATAATAATCTGCTACTACTGCAGTTTGGTCATTATAAACTTTAATTCTATTTCTGATTACCTCTTCGTTAGCATCATCTGCTCTACCAGAATCTTTACCTCTTAACAATAGTCTATTTACTAATTCATCTTCATTAACGTCTAAAGCTAACATTAGTTTTACACTAGTGTTTCTTTTAGATAAAAAAGATTCTAAAGCATCTGCTTGTACTTCTGTTCTTGGAAATCCATCAAAAATAAATCCTTCAGCTTCAGGATGTTTTTCTACTTCACTTTCAAGCATTTTAATTGTAACTTCATCAGGAACTAATTGACCGTTATCTATATAGCCTTTAGCTAATTTGCCTAATTCCGTTTCATTTTTTATGTTATATCTAAACACATCACCAGTTGAAAGATGGTATAAATTATATCTATCTACAAGTCTTGCCGCCTGTGTTCCTTTTCCTGCGCCCGGAGGACCAAATAAAACAATGTTTAACATTACTGTATCTTTTAGTTTATATATTTCTTTTAAGTTACGACCTAGTTCATCATAGTCAAGCCCGTACCCAACAACAAAAGTATTGGGAATTTCTAAACCTACATAATTAATAGAGTATTTTTTATTAAAAACGGTAGGTTTTAGTAGCAAAGTAGCTATTTTAATTGATTTTACATTCAAATCGTTCAATATTGGTAATACTTTTTCTAATGTATTGCCAGTATCAATAATGTCTTCAACAATAACAATGTCTCTGTTCTTAATATCGTGATTAAAACCTATCAATTGATTGATGTTACCTGTTGAGCTCGTTCCTTCGTAAGATGAGAATTTGACAAAACTTATTTCTAAATTAAAAGATAGCTCTTTCATTAAATCAGAGGTGAACATAAAAGAACCGTTTAGAATGGCAATGAACAAAGGCGGTTGCTTATCGGTTCGATTTTGAAAATCAGTTGAAATTTCTTGCGCTACTTTTTTAACAGCCTTTTTAATTTCTAGTGAGTTAATATAAGGAACAAAAGTTTTGTTGTGTAATTTAATCATTTTGGCAAAAATACAGCATTTACTTGGTAATGTAGTGAGTTTTATTATAGAGTAATAAACATTTTAGTTAAGTTGTTGACATAAAATGGTTATACATTTTTTTCTAAAAACTCTTCTATAGGATACACATACGTATCATTTTTATATAAATAGGGCATTTTTACAGGGGCGATAATGTAACTTTCTGTTGCTTTTATATCTGATAAAGCAATCCAAAATCCCTTGGTTACATTAGGTGTTGTAGAGGTTTTAATTTCTATAGCGATAACTTTAGTCCCTTTTGTTAGTACCAAGTCAATTTCATTGCCATTTGAAGAACGGTAATAATAATGATTCCAATCTCTGTATTTAAAAATGATGTTTTCAATAACTGTTACTTCCCAAGATGAACCGTAAATTGGATGAGTAAATAGTTCGTCAAATGTTTCAATTTTTAATAACGTATGTAGTACACCTGTGTCCCTAAAATATATTTTTGGCGATTTAATTAATCTTTTTTTTATGTTTAAATGATAAGGCTCTAATAACCTAATCATAAAAGTATTTTGAAGAATATCTATATAGTGCTTTACAGTGGTATGACTAACCCCCATTGAATTTCCTAATTGTGAATAATTTAAAATTTGTCCGTTGAAATGAGCCAACATCATCCATAACCTGCGAATGTTATTGGGAGCTATTTCAAACCCAAAGGTTCTTAAATCTCTCTCTAAAAAGGTTTTGATATAATTTTTTAACCAAACAAATGCATTTTTGTTAGTTTTAGCCAAAATACTTAAAGGCATACCGCCTATAAGTCGATACCGTTGCATAGATATTCTATCCTTAATCTCTTGCCATAAAAAAGGAGTTAGTTCGTAATAATAAATTCTACCAGCCAAACTTTCCGAGCTTTGTTGGGTTAAAGTTGGAGATGAACTTCCTGAAATTATAAACTTTGTATCAGGATTGTTATCTATAAAAGGTCGTAACTCTGTAAATAAACTTGGCATTATTTGTATTTCATCTATGCAAATGATTTTACCTTTGTTTAGTTTTAAAAAACTTTCGGTTTCTTTTATAACAGCTCTATCGGAACTTAATTCCATATCTAAAAAAACAACTTTTTTTTTGTCGGAAATTAATTGTTTTGCCAATGTTGATTTTCCTACCTGACGTGCACCAACAATTGCTATTACAGGAATATTATCCTGTTGCTCTTCTATGTCCTTTTGTATTAATCTTTTGAACATTGCTTTATAATTTTTAAATACAAATGTATTAATTATCTATGTATTTTGCAAATTAAACTTTCAATTTGCATACATAATCCTATTAATTTAACTATGTATTTTGCAAGTCATACTTTTACTTTACATATATAATTGCAATAATTAACTATGTATTTTACAAATTAAGTTTTCAATTTACATATACAATTGAAATGATTAACTATGTATTTTGCAAATTAAACTTTCAATTTACATACTTATTAAGGTGATAATTTTTTATGTTTTGTATTAATTTTACCACATCAAACTTGAAAAAACAGCAATTTTGGCAGTAAAAAAGCAAAGAATAAGACAGATTTTCCGGTATTTTACTTTGGTGCTATAATTGACGACTTGGAAACGGACGGTAAAACCAAAAATAAAATGGATATAGAAAAGTTAACACATAAAACTAAAGAAGTTTTAAATAAAGCACAAGCCATTGTAGAAAGAAATGGTCAGCAAGCTATTGAGCCTGCTCACATACTTAAAGCAATGCTTGAAAACGACCAAACAGTTTTTCCTTTTTTGTTTAGTAAATTAAACGTTAACTTAAATCATTTTAAAACAGTTGTAGACAAAGTGGTGGAAAGTCTTCCTAAAGTGTCGGGAGGACAAGTTTACTTATCAAACAAATCAAATCAATTATTAAATGATGCGTTTAAGTTATTAAAGGAGTTTGGAGATGAGTTTGTGTCCCTAGAGCTACTGTTTTATGCAATGACCGACTTAAATGATTCGGTGGGTAGTTTGTTAAAGGATAGTAAAATAACTAAAAAAATATTAAAAGAAGCTATTATGGATTTAAGAAATGGAAATAATGTAAATTCTGTAAGTGCAGAAGATACTTACCAAAGTTTGTCTAAATATGCCATTAACTTGAATACGCGAGCAGAAAGTGGTAAATTAGACCCAATTATTGGTAGAGATGATGAAATTAGACGTGTTTTACAAATTTTAACACGTAGAACAAAAAACAACCCTATTTTAATAGGAGAACCAGGAGTGGGTAAAACTGCTATTGCCGAAGGAATCGCCCACCGAATTGTGGATGGTGATGTGCCTGAAAATTTAAAGAGCAAAGTAGTGTACTCATTAGATATGGGAGCTTTGATTGCAGGCGCAAAATATAAAGGAGAATTTGAAGAGCGATTAAAGGCTGTTGTAAAAGAGGTTATTGATTCGGAGGGAGAAATCATTTTATTTATTGATGAAATTCATACCCTTGTGGGGGCAGGAGGTGGTGATGGCGCAATGGATGCCGCTAATATTTTAAAACCTGCATTAGCAAGAGGAGAATTAAGAGCTGTAGGAGCAACTACATTAGATGAATATCAAAAATATTTTGAAAAAGACAAAGCTTTAATTAGACGTTTTCAAACTGTGATGATTGATGAACCTGATACGGAAGATGCTATTTCAATTTTAAGAGGTATAAAAGAAAAGTATGAAACTTATCACAAAGTATTAATTAAAGATGAGGCTATTATTGCAGCAGTTGAGTTGTCACAACGTTACATAACCGAAAGACATTTACCAGACAAAGCCATAGATTTAATTGATGAAGCAGCTTCTAAGCTACGTATGGAAATCAACTCTAAACCTGAAGAGTTAGATGAGATTGAACGTAAAATAATGCAGTTAGAAATTGAGAAGGAAGCCATTAAAAGAGAAAAAGATAAAAAGAAATTAGCTAAAATTGAAGAAGATTTAGCTAACCTTAACGAAAAGAAAAATGAGCTATTTTCTAAATGGAAAACAGAAAAAGATAAGGTAGAAGCGATTCAACGTGCCAAAGAGGAGATAGAAAACCTTAAAATGGAAGCAGACATTGCAGAGAGAGAAGGAAATTACGAAAAAGTAGCTCAAATTAGATATGGTCGAATTAAAGAACTTGAAAACCAGCTTGACGCTTTAAGAGTTGAATTGCAAGAGA
>DQTE01000332.1 GCA_015662905.1 Crocinitomix sp.
AAACAAAAAATTTCGGTAACTTTATCTGTGGAAAACATAAGTAAGTGTTTTAGTTATATAATTAATATTCAACATGTTAAATATACTAAATACTTGCTTTTCTACCAAATTAATATCAAATATTATTAATCGAACTCAGGTTATTAATTTGATTAAACCGTTCAATTAAAAGTTTTTCAACTTTTGGCGAGTGTTTGACTACTTTTTTAACCCAATCAAGTTTTATTTTTAATTGTTCTTCTTTACTTAGTTGCCATTTAAGATTAGGAGTTTTACGCATACGTTCAGTAGTATTGAACAGTGCAAGCGCAACAGATACGGAGATGTTAAAACTTTCGGTAAAACCATACATTGGTAAGCGGACGTATTTGTCGGCTAATTCTAAAGCTTTGTCAGTCAGTCCGGTCAATTCTGTTCCAAACATTAAAGCTATGGGTTTGTCAATAGGTAAGTCGCCTATTAAACAATCGTTGGTATGAGGTGTAGTGGCAACAACAGTATATCCTTTTTCTTTTAAAGTGTTAATACATTCTACGGTGTTATACTTTGACTTGTTGTATTTATATGTGTTTAACCATTTAGACGAACCCATATCAATATCTTTATTTGGTTCGTATTTGTTAAAATTTTCAATAATGTGAACGTCTTGTACACCAAAGCAATCACAAGAGCGTAAAACAGCGGCAGCATTGTGAGGTTGAAATAAATTTTCAAGCACAACTGTAATGTGTCTGGTTCTATTTTTTATATTTTTCTCAAACAATTCTTTTTTATTGTCTGAAATTTGAGCATAAAATTGGTCCAAGAGCCAGTGTTCAAGTTTTGTCATAGTTAAAATGAGTCTATAACGCTTTTAGTAAATTGATAGGCGTATTAATATCATCATATTTAAAAACATAACTCCCAGCGACTAAAGCATCAGCTCCTGCTTTAGTTAAAAGTAAGCCTGTTTCATTGTTAACACCACCATCAACTTCAATCAATGTTTTAGCTTTCTTTTTAGTTATTAAATCTTTAAGCACTTTAACCTTATCAACAGCATTTAAAATAAATTTTTGTCCACCAAACCCAGGATTAACCGACATAATTAAGACTAAATCTAAATCATTAATAATATCCTCCAAAACAGAAACAGGTGTATGGGGATTAAGAGCAACTCCCGCTTTCATACCTTCATTTTTTATCAGTTGAATGGTTCGGTGAAGGTGAGTGCAGGCTTCATAATGTACAGTAACCCATTCTGCTCCTGAATTTTTACAATCTTTAATATATTTGTCTGGATTTACAATCATTAAATGTACATCTAACGGTTTTTTGGCGTGTTTTGATATGGCTTTCATAACAGGAAAACCAAATGATATGTTAGGCACAAATACCCCGTCCATAATATCAATATGAAACCAATCGGCATTAGATTGATTTATACGTTCAACTTCTTTTTGAATGTTAGCAAAATCGAAAGCTAAAACTGAAGGACTAACTATCATATTTTTATTTAAAGTATTTAATAATTTGTTCGGCCAATTCCAATCCAATTCTTTTTTGTGCCTCTGTAGTTGCTGCGCCTATGTGAGGAGTTGTAGCTATACTCTCATTTTCAAGTAAATCTTTTCTTGGCGAAGGTTCATTTTCAAATACATCAAGAGCAGCGGCTCTAATTTTTCCAGATTTTATTCCTCTTAATAGGGCATCTTCATCAATCACTCCACCACGAGCAGCATTAACTATAATCACACCGTCTTTCATTTTTTCTATTTCAAGGTCATTAATAACAGCTTTGCCATTTGCTTGTTTAGGTATATGAAGAGAAATGTAGTCTAACTCTCCAATTACATCAAGTAAATTAGTAAACGGTTTTATTTTTACATTTATGTCTGCTGTACCGTTAATGTGTATAGGTATTTTGACTTCATTGGATTGCATATCTACAGCGATTACCTTCATACCAATTCCCAAACAGTAAGAAGCTAAAGAACATCCTATACGTCCAAAGCCAACAATGCCAATGGTTTTTCCTCTTAACTCCTGTCCTTTTCCGTATTTCTTTTTTAAGGCTTTAAACTCAATATTTCCTTTTTGAGGCATAACTCTGTGAGAGTGGAATAGAGAACGGGATAAAGAGAACAAATTCCCCATAACCATTTCTGCCACTGATTGAGATGAAGCACCAGGGGTATTGATAACAACACGTCCAATAGAACGGGCATAATCCACGTCAATATTATCCATACCAACTCCACCACGTCCTATTAATTTAAGTGAAGGACAACTGTCAATTAAATCTTTACGAACAGTTGTAGCGCTACGTACTAGTAAAGCAACGATATTGTTAGAATTGATATAATCAACCAATTGTTCTTGAGGTATGTTTTCTGTTACGACTTCAAACCCTGCCTTTTCTAATGCTTCTACACCTTCTATAGAGATGCCATCATTTGCTAATATTTTCATTGTATAGATTTTTAATGTTTGTTTGCAAATTCTTTCATTACATTTACCAAAATTTCAACCGAACTTAAAGGTAGAGCATTATACATAGAAGCTCTGTAACCACCAACTGAACGGTGTCCTTTTAATCCCTCAATTCCTTCATTGTTCCACATTTGATTAAATTCATCTTGAAGACTTTCATCTGTTAAAACAAATGTTACATTCATATTTGAGCGGTCTTCTTTTTCAACCACTCCTTTAAATAAAGGATTCCTATCTATTTCATTGTACAATAAATCAGCTTTTGCTTGATTTGTTTCTTCAATGACAGAAACTCCACCCAATTTCATGAGGTGTCTTAAGTTTAACATTGCCACGTAAATAGAAAAAACGGGCGGTGTATTAAACATAGAATCTTTATCAGCGTGAGTTTTCAAATTTAAGTAGGTTGGTATATCTATAGAAGATTTTCCTAAAATAGAATCTTTAACAATGTAAAGTGTTGCACCAGCAGGACCTAAGTTTTTTTGAGCACCTGCGTAAATAATATCAAAATTAGAAACGTTTATCTTTCTTGAAAAAATATCTGAAGACATATCACAAACTACAGGAATATCAAATTTTGGTAATGTATTAAACTGTGTACCAAAAATAGTATTGTTTGATGTAATGTGAATGTAATCAAATGTGTTATCAACTTTTATGTTTTTTGGTATATAATTAAAATTTTTATCTTTAGATGTGGCAATAATTTCAACTTGCAGTCCGGCATTTTTAGCTTCTTTTATTGCTTTTGTACTCCAAGCACCTGTGTCAACATAAGCAGCTTTTTTGTTGTTTCTAGCCATGTTCATAGCTGAAATTAAGAACCCTAAACTAGCACCACCTTGTAAAAATAGTACTGAGTATCCATCCGGAACATTTAGTGCTTTTTTAACTAAATATTGCGCCTCATCCATCACGGCTACAAAATCTGCTGAACGGTGTGATATTTCTAAAATTGATAAACCGTTAAAATTTACAACTGCCTTGGCAGCTTCTGAAAATACGTCTTGTGGAAGGATGCAAGGACCTGCACCAAAGTTATGTTTTTTTGACATTATGAATTATTTTTATATCTCTACGCTTTATTACAGAGACAAAAGTGCAAAAAAAACAGCTTATATGTACCTTATGATTTATGTTTTTATTAACAAATATAAAAATAGTTAATTAGGAAACAAAAAACACGTAAAATGTTTCCATTGTAAAAAATATTTTTATTTTTGCAAAATATGGAAAATAAAAAGGTAGATTTTTTATCGAGAGCCTTAGAGGTTTATATGCGTTTTGGTATAAAGAGTGTAACAATGGATGAGCTTGCTCGTCAATTAGGAATTTCAAAAAAGACAATTTATACCTTTGTTAAAGATAAAAATGATTTGGTCACACAATGTGTTAAGCTTGAACAAGAGATAGTGAATTCAGGCATTCAAAAAATTGCCAATGACGAAAAAAATGCAATTGATGAATTATTTAAAGTTGGGGAATTAGTGGCTCAACGGTTGCGTTCAGTACATCCGTCTATTTTTTTTGATATGCAGAGGTATCATCCAGAAGCTTATGAAATAATGAATGAAAGTAGAAGAGAATTGATACGTGTGAATATAACAGCGAATCTTAAAAAAGGGAAAGAGCAGGGCTATTATAGAGATGATATTAATGAAGATATTATTTCTAAAATGTATATAGCCTTAATAGATGTATTGTTTAACGGAGATGTGTTTCCTATTTCCGAATATTCTTTTATAGAAGTTTATTCCGAATCATTTAATTATCATATGAGAGGTATAGCCTCCAGTAACGGGTTGAAATATCTTGAAAAAATAATGAAAAATAAAATATTTAATATATGATTAGCAAATTAATGATAATTTGGGGAGTTTGTTTAGGTTTTTTAATTAAATCAAATGCACAGGATACTATAGTGTTTAGTTTACAACTGGCAGAGGATTTTGGAGTAGAGCATAATTACAACATTAAAAACACTCAGCTTGAAATAGAAAAAGCACAAAAAAAAGTTTGGGAAACTATAGCCATTGGTTTACCACAGGTTAAGGCAGATGGACAGTTTCAAAATATGATAGATATTCCAACTTCAGTTGTAGATGCAACCTTGTTCAATCCTTTGGCACCACCAGGTACTTTAATGGAATTTCAGATGGGGCAACAATACAATATGTCTGGGACTATTACAGCTAACCAATTGATTTTTGATGGGTCTTACATTGTTGGTCTGCAATTCTCAAAATTCTATAAAAAAATAGCACAAACCAATGCCGATAAAACAACCGCTGAAATAAAAGTTTTGATAAGAGAAGCATATTATAATGTGTTAGTTGCACACAAAAATGTTGATTTAATGGATAGTATCTTAGTATCAACTAAGGAAATGTGGGAACAGACTAAAATATTTTACAACAATGGGTTTGTATTAAAAGAAAAAGTTGACCAAATGGAGTTAACCTATAATAGAATTGTTCAACAAAAAAAATCAGCAGCGTACCAATTAAGTATAGCTAAAAATTTACTTAAATTACAAATGGGGTATGAGTTGTCAAAAGAAATTGTTCTAACTGAAAATTTAGATGAGGTTTTAAACGGTGTTTTAACAAGTAATCCTGCTTTGAAAACATTAAATTTGGACGATAATTACAATTACAAACTACAAAGCCAACAAATGGAATTAGATAAATATGCACTTAAAAATGAAAAGGCTAAGTACTTACCTTCTGTTGGAGCTTTTATGACGCACTCTCAAAATGCCTTTCGTGGTGAATTTGATTTTTTTGATGGTGATAAATCTTGGTATCCAACTACAGTTATAGGTATAGGAGTGAGTATTCCAATTACAAGTTCAGGACAAAAAATAATGAAAGTTAAACAAGCTGAAATTAAAATTGAACAAGATTACAATAATTTATTACAAACTGAACAAGCTTTAAAGTTTCAAGATTATCAGCTTAAAACATCTTTTACAAATGCTTACGAGACTATGTTGTTAGAAAAGAAAAATGTAGCACTTGCACAATCTATATACAAAAATTCATTACAACGAAAAAATGAAGGTGTTATAGATGCTTTAAAAGTTACACAAGTGCAAACACAATTATTACAAGCTGAAGGCGCCTATATTAACGCTATTATGCAAGTGTTGAAATATAAAATAGAATTAGATAAACTCCACAATAAATAAAAATGAAAATGAAAATTCAATTAATTATAATTACAATTTTAGGCCTAATTTTTATAACTAGTTGTTCTGAAAAATCAACATTAGAGCAATTAAAGGTAAAGCAAATACAATTGAAAAAAGAGTTAGCCGAAATTAATGCCAAAATAATAGCTTTGGATACCACAAAAAAACAAGTTATACTTAATGTAACTTCAACCAAAGTTGCAGTAGAAGATTTTCAGCATAAAGTAGAGTTGCAAGGCGCAGTAGAATCTGACAATAATATATTACTCAGTGCTGAAATGCCTGGTAAAATAACAAGAATAAATGTAAAAGAGGGTCAAAAAGTTACTAAAGGTCAGGTTTTAGTGTCTATTGATGACCAAATGATTAATAGTAGTATTGAAGAGGTTAAAACAGCGCTTGAAATGGCTGATTATATGTATAAAAAGCAGTTGTCTTTGGCAGAGGAAGGTTTAGGGACAGAAATTGAGTTAGAAAATGCAAAGTCTCAAAAAAAATCGTTAGAATCTAAATTAAAAACTTTATACACACAAAAAAATAAATCAATAGTTAAAGCACCTTTTAGTGGTGTAATTGATGAAGTTTTTGCGACAGTTGGCGAAATGGCGTCACCACAGTTTCCATTACTAAGAATTGTTAATAATAGTCAAATTAAAATTATTGCCACTGTTTCAGAAAATCATTTGGCAAATGTAAAAATAGGTACACCTGTTGATGTAATTTTTCCAAATCTAAATGATTCTTTAATTCATTCTAAAGTAACGTATATAGGCAATTATATAGACCCGGTAAACAGAACTTTTAGAATACATATTGAGTTAAAAGATAACAAAATGTTTTTGCCTAATCAAATTGCCAAAGTAAATATTACAGATTTATACTTAAAAGATGTGTTGGTGGTAAATTCTCAAGCGTTATTACAAGACACTAAAAACAATAATTACGTTTATAAAATGATTGATAACAAAGATGGAACTTTTCTGTTGCAAAAAGTTTTTGTGGATGTCATAAAATCCTACAAAGGACGGTCCGCCATAGTGCCAAAAAATACTAGCTCTGAGTTGTTGCCAAATGATACTATTGTATTAGATGGTGGAAAAGGATTAACAGAAACAGACATTGTAAAAATTCAATCATAAAATGAGCAAAGAAGTTATCAAAGAGTTTAAACTTTCCACTTGGTCGGTTAAAAACAGAAAAACAGTTTATCTTATAACATTTATTATTCTTTTTGGTGGATTGTTTGCCTATAAAGGAATGCCACGTGAAAATTTTCCTGAATTACAGATACCTGAAATATATATTGGAGTGGCCTATCCAGGAAATTCTCCAGAACTTATAGCTGAAAAGATAGCGAACCCAATAGAAAAAGAGTTAAACTCAATAAAAAATATAGATGAAATATCATCAAGTTCAATAAATGGTTTTGCAACTATAACAGCAAAGTTTAGCTTTAATGTTACAGCAAAAGATGCTTTACAAGAGGTTAAAGATGCAGTAGATAAAGCACGTTCAAAAAAAGAATTTCCTAAAGATTTACCTGTTGAGCCAAATATTTTTGAACTAGATGTATCACAAATGCCAGTAATGAATATCAATTTATCTGGAAACTACTCTGTAAAGGAGTTGAAAGAATTTGCCGAAATTTTGGAAGAAAAAATAGAAGATTTACAAGAAATTTCAGAGGTTGATATTAGAGGGATTCAAGAACAAGAAATGAGTATTGAAATTGACCGCTATAGGGCAGAAGCAGCTAACGTGTCTTTTTACGATATTGAAAAAGTTATAGGAAATGAAAATATCACTATGTCTGGTGGAGAGATTCTAGACGGTAAAACTAATAGAACCGTTCAAATTAAAGGTGAATTTACTTCTGCTGAAGAATTAGGTCATCTAATTGTAAAACAAGAATTTTACAAGCCCGTTTATTTAAAAGATATCGCGAAAATTGAGTTTAAAGATGCTGATATCACTTCTTATGCTCGCGAATTTGGCCAACCAGTAGTTATGCTTGATGTTAAAAAGCGAGGAGGCGAGAATTTATTAGAAGCCTCTGATAAGATTAATACAATTTTAGCAACAGTAAAGGCGCAAAAACTTATACCTTCAGATGTCAATATTTCTGTTACCAATGATATGTCAGACAAAACAAGAGAAATGGTATCAAACCTTGAAAATTCAATTTATTTTGGAATTCTATTAGTAGTAGGTGTGTTATTATTTTTTTTAGGTATCAGAAATGCACTTTTTGTAGGTATTGCCATACCATTGTCTATGTTAATGTCTTTTCTGATTTTAGACGCTATGGATGTCACTCTAAATACAATGGTTTTATTTTCGTTAGTGCTTGCCTTAGGTATGTTAGTAGATAATGGAATTGTAATTGTTGAAAATGTTTATCGTTTAATGGATGAAGGAATGGATTCTTTTGAAGCCGCTAAAAAAGGAGTGGGTGAGGTAGCTTGGCCAATTATTGCATCTACCGCTACAACTCTTGCTGCCTTTGTACCTTTAGCAATATGGCCGGGTATAATGGGAGAGTTTATGAAGTTTTTACCCATTACTTTGATGATTGTTTTAGGCTCATCTTTATTTGTAGCATTGGTTATAAACCCTGTTTTAACAGCTGTTTATATGAAGGTAGAAACTAATCAACAAAATCATAAAAAATCATTTGTAATTGCTTTGACTTTATTTATTTTTGGTGTTATAATTCTATTTTTAAACACGGCTTGGGGAAATATTTTTATTCTAATTGCTTTGTTTATTCCGTTTAACATCTACCTATTAACTCCGTCAACAAAATGGTTTCAAAATAAGTTTTTACCTTGGCTTGAAAATGTCTATGAAAAAATAATCAACTACTCTATAAAAGGTAAAAGACCAATATGGGTATTTTTAGGAACATTTTTAATGTTAGTGTTTTCTATAATATTGGTAAATCTATTCCCGCCTAAAACATTATTTTTTCCCGAAAATCAACCCAATTACGTGAATATTTTCATTGAGCATCCAATAGGAACAGATATTTCCGTTACTAATCAAACTACGTTACAAATAGAAAATCTACTAATGAATGAAATTTTAAAAGATGAATTGGAAAAAGACAGTAAGGAAAAAGGAAAGAAAAGAAAAATTCAATCAATAATTGCGCAAGTAGGAAAAGGCGCATCAGACCCTACTCAAGGTGTAGTTATGGGCGATACACCCCACAAAGGAAGGATAACAGTAAATTTTACAGAATTTAAGTATAGAGATAGCGTAAATGAAACCTCTTATTTAATGAAAAAAATTAGTAATGGTTTAAAGCATAAATTTTCAGCTGATATTAAAGTATTAGTAGATAAAAATAAAGAAGGCCCACCACAAGAATCACCTATAAATATTGAAATATCAGGCGAAAAAGAATATACGGAACTTATTTATGAAGCTGAAAAAATAAAAAATTATTTGGATAGAAAAAATGTGCTTGGAGTTGATAAGTTAAAACTTAATGTTGAAACAGGAAAGCCCGAGCTTAATATTGTAATAGATAGAGAAAAAGCCCGTCTTTTTGATGTGTCAACAGGTCAAATTGCTTCAACAATTAGAACGGCTATATTTGGAAAAGATATTTCTACATTTAAAGATGGAGATGATATTTATGATATAAATTTAAGACTATCTAGAGCAGAAAGAAATAATATTGATGCACTTTTAGATCAAAAATTAATTTTTATGAACAAAAGAGGTCAAACACTTAAAATCCCAATCCGTTCATTAGTAAAAGATCCAAAACCAACAAATACATATAGCACTGTTGTACATAAAGATTTAGTACCGTATGTGGCAATAGAAAGTAAAGTGTCTGAGGGTTTTAATGCTAATGAAGTGGTTGCTAATTTAAAAGATTTGATGTTAGAATATGAGATTGAACAAGGTTTACCTGAGGGAGTAAGTTACGCGTTTAAAGGACAACAAGAAGAACAAGCAAAAGAAATGACTTTTTTATCAAAAGCATTACTAATAGCTGTGTTCTTAATTTTATTAATTATTGTTGCTCAATTTAATGCGTATTCATCTTCTGTAATTATAATGCTTGCAGTAGTTTTTAGTTTAATTGGGGTGTTTTTAGGGCTAGTAGTTACTCAAATGGAATTTGTAATAATGATGACAATGATTGGCATAATATCATTAGCAGGAATTGTAGTTAACAATGCTATTGTATTAATAGACTATACTAACTTATTACGAAAAAGAAAAAGGGTAGAATTAGGGTTGGGCGAGTTTGATTTATTGCCAATGAATGAGATAAAAAGTAGTATAGTTCAAGCAGGTAAAACCCGTCTGCGTCCAGTTTTGTTAACAGCCATTACAACAGTTTTAGGTTTGATACCCCTAGCTACAGGGTTTAACATAGATTTTACCACATTATTAAGTGAGTATAATCCAAATATATATATTGGAGGAGATAATACCGCATTTTTTGGTCCTATGAGTTGGACAATAATTTTTGGTTTAACCTTTGCCACATTTTTAACGCTTGTTGTAATACCGGTAATGTATTTATTGTTTTATCAATTTAAAATATGTGTATATAAAATATTTGGAGTTAAAATAAGAACGAATTTATAATTAATACTTTTAAAATCTATGTTATCTGTGTTTCAAACATAAAAAAAAACCAACAGAGTATTCCATTGGCTTCTTATTTGTCCTCAATCATAATTTGATTGAAGAAGTTATTCGCTATAAATTTTTTCAATTAATTCTTTATACTTTTCTTTTACAATTTTCCTTTTTGGTTTCATTGTAGGTGTTAATTCACCTGTTTCAACAGTCCATTGATGTGGTACTAATTCAAACTTTTTAATTTGTTCAAACTTACCATAATTTTTGTTGTAAAAATCTACTTCTTTAGTAATTCTTTCAATAACTTTTTCATTTTTTACAATTTCTTCATTAGAGGTACCACAATTTATTTTTTTACGTTTACACCACTCTGAAACAAATTCAAAAGTCGGCACTATAAGAGCTGCAGGATGTTTTCTATTTTCACCAATAACCATTATTTGTTCAATAAATCTAGATTCTTTTAACTTATTTTCCATCACTTGTGGCGCAATATATTTTCCACCAGAAGTTTTAAATATCTCTTTTTTACGGTCGGTAATTTTTAAGAAACCATCTTTATCAATTTCACCAATATCGCCTGTCATAAACCAACCATCATCTGTAAAAACTTCTTTTGTTTTTTCAGGATTTTTATAATACCCCTGCATAACATTAGGTCCTTTGGCTAAGATTTCCCCATCATCTGCAATTTTTAGTTGTACATTTTCTAAGGCTTTACCAGTTGTTCCAAATTTGCAATTGCCTTTTCCTAAATAATTCACACTTAAAACAGGAGATGTTTCTGTTAGTCCATACCCTTCAAGTACAGGAATACCAGCGGCCATAAAAATTCTTGCTAATCTTGGTTGCAAGGCTGCAGATCCACAAGGTACAGCTTTTACATTACCTCCTAAAGCCTCTTGCCATTTACTAAATATTAACTTTCGTGCTATTTTTAATTTATAATTATAAACAGCCGATTTGCCCTCAAGTTCAAATTCATTTCCTATACCAACAGCCCAGAAAAATAATTTATGCTTAATTCCTGTTAATGCTTCACCCTTAGCAATAATTTTGTCATATACTTTTTCAAGTAGTCTTGGCACTGCTGTAAAAACTTCAGGTTTAACCTCTCTTAAATTATCTCCTACCATCTCTATAGATTCTGCAAAATATACAGATATGCTGGCATATTGATATAAATAAACAATCATTCTCTCATAAACATGGCATATAGGTAAAAAACTTAAAGCTTTTTCACCAGTCTCAATGGGCATTCTTGGAAAACTAGCCATAATGTTTGATATTATATTTTTATGTGTCAACATTACTCCCTTTGGATTTCCCGTTGTACCAGAGGTATAAATAAGCGTTACTAAATCATCTTCTTTTATGGCATTTTTTCTGTTTTCTATTTCATTGTTTAAAGCTTCATCATCTTCTGCTAATAACTCACTCCAATGCTTTGCTCCAACAACTTCATTAATGGAGAAAACATCTATAAGGGAAGATATTTTAGATTTTATATTATTAATTTTAGTAAACAATTCTTCATCAGAAACAATACAATACTTAACTTCTGCATCATTAAATATATAAGTATAATCACTTTCTGATATTGTAGGATAAACAGGTACACCAATTGCACCTACTTGTTGAATTCCAATGTCGCATATATGCCACTCCGATCTATTGTTTGAAATAATAGCAATTTTATCTCCAGGTTTTACATCTAGTTTTAACAAACCTCTACTAAAAGCATTAGCTTTATTAATATATTCTTGTGTTGAAATTGTCTCCCATTTATCATTTCTCTTATCACTAAAAGCAATCTCTAAAGGATGATTCTTTAATTGATAATAAGGAAAGTCAAAAAGTCTTGTGATTTTTTCCATAAGCATTATGTATTTATATTTTGGTATAAAAATAGATAAAATTATATAAAAATCATCATTATTTAACAAAAAATATATATATTAGCAGTTGAAATATGTTTTTTTAAAAAAATATGTTTATCAACTGTAACTTTTTGATAGGTATAATTGTTTTAACTATTAGAGTTGCTATAAATAAATTAATAATTTGAACAGAAAAGAATACAATATCGCTGTAAAAGAATTGTCAGGAAGACTTTATGGGTACTGCTTAAAGTACTTGAGAAATTCGGCCGATTCGTCAGATATTGTACAAGATGCTTTTGAGAAATTGTGGAACAATCGTAAAAAAGTTGAATTATCTAAAGCGAAATCTTGGTTGTTTTCTACGGCTCACAATACATTAATTAATTTTATTAATAAAAAAAATAGAATTACTTATATGTATGAGTTAGAGTCAAAACAAAATGCTCGTAACTTATCACATGACTTTGAAATGAAAGAAGTTGTTGATATTTGCTTGTCTTGTTTGCCTCCTGTTCAAAAATCAATTATCCTTTTAAGAGATTTAGAAGGGTATAATTACAAAGAGATTAGCGAAATTCTTGATTTGTCTGAATCTCAAGTGAAAGTGTATTTATTTAGAGCACGAAATAAAATTAAAAAACAATTAAAAGGTCAAGCCATTTTAGAGGTAAGACACGCTTAACAAGAAGAAAAGTTACTAATGAGGATTCCAAGAGATTTTGACAGATGGATGTTCGATTATAAAGAAGGGAATTTATCTCAAACTGAGATAGATTACTTTGAGCAATTTATGTCAGATAATCCACAGTTCGATTTAGATGTTGAAGCTTGGGATAATGCCTACGTCAAAAATCATCAAATGTCATATCCTCATATAGAAAGTCTCATTAAACAAAAAACTAATGGAAAATGGCTAGGTTGGGTAGCTGTGTTAACCTTATTACTAATGTCCGCAATAGGAATTTATTTCTTTAATCCTGAAAATGCAAATTATTCGCCAAGAACAAGTGTGTATTCAGATGATTTTAAAGAGAAGAATACATTAAGTCAATCAGTCTTATTATCTCAAAATCAGTTACCTAAAATTAAACAAACAATAACAAATCAAGCACCATATAATGCAATTTATGCTAAAGGTTTTGCCAATCAAGTTGTTTATACAGAAATATCTACTAGTAATAATGATAAATTAGAAAGAATTAATACTCAGTCTAAAAAGGATGATTTTAATACAACCAGCAGTAAAAGTTTAAACCATAAGAAGCAGAATGTAAAAACAAATAACCGTAAAGACAGGCTGATAGATATTGAGTTAAGTAAATTAATAGTAAATAAGAAAGCTAACACTGCTACTTATTTATCTAATCCAAATTTTTCTGAAACAGAGTTAAATATTGGAAAGATAAAAAAAAGACACAGGTCAGTGGCGTATAAGATGAAAAGACTTTATCGTAAAATAGAAAGAATGACTGGTTATCCAATAGGATTAATTAACTTGCATGACCCTGAAATTTTAACAACGAATCCAAATATATTGTCAAATAATTTTGCATTTACAGGTAGTTTTGGTAGCCATAGATTTGAAGCTAAACAGCGTTTTCAATGGCTAGGAGAAAATCAAGCATCAGAAATTAGTTCGGTGAGTTTTGATACCTATTCAAAGTCTTTAAAAAGCGGAATTGGTGTACAACTAAACAGAAATAGTTACTATCAAGGTACGTTTGCAGATTATAATGTTAATTTCATATATTCCCCTAAATTTCAAATAGGAAGAAAACTATTTTTTGAACCAGCTATAAAACTAACATTAGGTATGATGAGAGTAGATCAAGCTAAAATGACGCCAAATACAAATCATTATGAAATAGAAAGAGGTAGAATAGTTAATGTATCCTCAATAGTAAGTGATAACGCTTCTGCAAACAATATGTGGTATAAAGATTTTGGTTTAGGTTTTGTCCTAAATGCAGAAAAATTCTATGTAGGCTTTAATGTTGATAATATTGGAAGACATAATGAAATTATCTATGGTAATAATGAAACAGCACCTTTAAAAATAAATGCAATTTTGGGTTCTGATTATCAGTCAAAAAATAAAACAATGGTTTTAAGTCCTTTTGTGACATATAATCAAATTGAATCTTTTAAAGAATTATGGGGGGGAGTCAATCTAAGATACTATTGGTTAACCGTAGGTGGAGCATATTCAACAAAAGGAGACTATTCTGCATCAATTGGATTAAAATTACGTAACTTTAAATTAATTTATCAGTATGATAAGTCAATAAGTTTTATTAATAATAATAGATTTGCATCTCATAATATTGGGATAAGAATAAATGCCAAACAAAAACAACAAAGATAATACTATGAAAAAGGTCAAATTAATTATAACTTTATTTGTTTTTGGTATAAGTTTTAGTACTTATGCTCAAGACCCCGAGTTTACTCAGTTTTATGCTAACCCAATCTACTTGAATCCTGCAATGGCAGGTTCTCATGGCTGTCCAAGATTTAACTTAAATTATAGAAATCAATGGCCAAGTTTAAGTGGAGCATTTGTTACTAGTACTTTTTCGTACGACCAATATTTTGAATCCATAGGTGGTGGAGTTGCTATTTCATTTATGAATGATATGGCTGGAAAAAATACTTTAAATTGGAATGCAGTAAATTTAGCCTATTCGTATCATTTGGCAGTGAACCGAAAATTTTCTTTGTTGTTGGGTGCACAAGCAGGATGGAATCAAAAGTTTTTAGATTGGAGTAAATTGTCTTTTGGTGATCAAATCGACCCTCATAGTGGATTTATTTATCAAACTGGAGATTTACCAAGAGGAAGATTAAACGGAACTTGGGGAACAAGAGGATTTTTTGATGCCAGTGCAGGAATTGTTGGATTTTCGGAGCATTTTTATTTTGGTTTTGCTGCAAAACACTTAAATACACCTGACCAAACTTTAATTTTGTCTGATGAGGGTTCAAATTTACCAATGAGATTTACAGGACACATGGGGGCAACTATTCCATTAGGCGGTAAATCAAAATATGCTACACCTACATCATTATCGCCAAACATCATTTATTCTTATCAAGATGAGCTTATGCAATTAAACGTTGGAATGCTAATAAAATATGGCGCTTTCACAGCGGGTGCTTGGTGGAGAGAAGGTGATGCATTTATTTTGTTGATAGGTGTAGATTCAGGTACTTTTAAATTTGGATATTCTTATGATATAACTACCTCTCCATTAACAAACGCTAGTGGAGGTTCACACGAACTATCAATGGGATTCAACTTAAACTGTAAAAAACCAGTTAAAAAGTTTAGAACCATATCGTGTCCATCATTCTAATAATATTAAGGGAGTGGTTTCCCTTATACCAGTTTTAACTGGTTCTTTGTTTTGGTTTAAAAAGAGATTTGTCATTTATGTTAAATCTCTTTTTTTATATAAATAATAGGTCAACTTGTAAATTTGTGCTTACCTTTGTATCCCGTTAGGTTAAAACAAACAACAAAATGTCAAATTCAACTAAGTACATCTTTGTAACCGGCGGCGTTACATCTTCATTAGGAAAAGGAATTATATCCGCATCTTTAGCAAAATTATTACAAGCCAGAGATTATACTGTTACTATTCAAAAGTTAGATCCATACATTAATATTGACCCTGGAACATTAAACCCTTATGAACACGGAGAATGTTTTGTAACTGATGATGGTGCTGAAACTGATTTAGACTTGGGGCATTATGAACGTTTTTTAAACGTTCCTACTTCTCAAGCTAACAATGTAACCACAGGTAAAATTTATCAATCTGTAATAAACAAAGAACGTAAAGGAGAATTTTTAGGTAAAACCGTACAAGTTATTCCTCATATTACTGATGAAATTAAAGAAAGAATACAAATTTTAGGCAAAAAAGGTGAATTTGACATTGTAATTACAGAAATAGGAGGAACTGTAGGGGATATTGAATCACTACCATATATTGAGTCAGTTAGACAAATGATGTGGGAGTTTCCTGAAGATTGTTTAGTGATTCATTTAACATTAGTCCCTTATTTAGCTGCTGCAGGAGAATTAAAAACTAAACCAACCCAACATTCGGTAAAATCTTTACTTGAAGTTGGAGTACAACCTGATATTTTAGTTTGCAGAACAGAACATGACCTAGATATATCTATCAGAAAAAAGATAGCAAAATTTTGTAATGTTTCCCCTAAAGCAGTTATAGAATCAATTGATGCTAAATCTATATATGAGGTGCCAATGCTAATGCAAGAGGAGGAGTTAGATAAAGTAGTACTAGAAAAATTACATTTACCTGCTAAAGATGAACCAAAAATGCAAGAATGGAAAGCATTTTTACATAAATTAAAACACCCTACAACAGAAGTAACTATTGGTTTAATTGGTAAGTACATAGAGTTAAAAGACGCCTATAAATCTATAGTAGAATCGTTTGTTCATGCCGGAGCAGCCAATGACTGTAAAGTTAATTTAGAGTGGATCCATTCTGAGGGATTAACCAATGAGAACGCGAGTGAAAAACTAAAAGATTTACAAGGCATATTGGTTGCACCAGGATTTGGTTCAAGAGGTATTTCAGGAAAAATATCAGCTATTAAATTTGCAAGAGAAAATAAAGTACCTTTTTTAGGTATTTGTTTAGGTATGCAATGTGCAGTAATTGAATTTGCTAGAAATGTGATAGGATGGAAAGATGCTCATACTGCTGAGATAGATAAAGAAGCAGGACACCCTGTTATTGATTTAATGGAAGAACAAAAGAATGTTACTAACAAAGGAGGAACAATGAGATTGGGAGAATACAAATGTAAAGTATTAGCGGATACTAACCTGTATAAAGCCTATAATCAAGAAATAATTAGAGAAAGACACCGCCACAGATTTGAGTTTAATAATGAATACCTTAATGATTTTGAAGCTAAAGGAATGATGGCAACAGGAAAAAACCCAAAAACAGGGTTGGTAGAGGTGGTTGAAATACCAGAGCATCCTTGGTTTGTTGGCGTACAATATCATCCAGAGTATAAATCAACTGTCTCAAACCCACACCCATTATTTAAAGCATTTGTTAACGCTGTTTTAAAAAATAAATAAACGAGTTTATTGAAGTTATTTTTTAATATACTATTTTTTGTGTCATTTTATTCAATTGCACAATTTTCTGTCGGAATTAAACTTAGTGGATTAGCTTTTCATCCACAAAAAGAATTAAATGAAACAATTTATAAATGGAAATTAGACAAAAAAGGTAAATTTGTTTCATTCATAGCTGTATCATTTATGATT
>DQTE01000235.1 GCA_015662905.1 Crocinitomix sp.
AAAATGGTTGCACTTTTTGAGTAAAATATTTCAAGTGGACAAAATGGTTGCTATTTTTTTATTATTTTTTATTTGCTTTTTAAGGTGTTTATGAAAGCTTTGCATTTCGCTTCTAACATACTTGCGGATTTAAGGTATAAACAAAAAAATATTTTATCCGTCAAAAAAATAGTTGAGTTAGTTTTCTTACCTTTGAACGAGATTTGAAAGCGTTAAACACTACATATTTATTTGCTATTAAACTTTTAATAGTTAGTTTAGTTATTTTATATTTGGCTTATAAAATCTATACCAATGATGTTTTTGATACCTTACCTAAGTATTCAAATTATAAATTAAATTTTATTGGTTTAGTTTTTTCTTTATCTATTTTAAACTGGGGGCTTGAAGCTAAAAAATGGCAAATATTAGTAAGTTCTATTAGACGTTTCTCTTTTTTTGAGAGTTACAAATCTGTTTTAGCAGGACTTAGTGTTGGTATTTTTACACCTAATAGAATAGGAAATTTTATTGGTAGATTGGCTTGGATAGACAAAGCTAATCGGCAGCAAGCTACAATAAACACAATGATTGGTAATTTAGCTCAGTTTATTGTTACAGTTGTTTTAGGTATAGTTGGATTTGTGTTGGTTGTTTTCTACAAATTTAACATTGAACATGAGTGGTTTATCTTTTTATTTGCTCTATTATTTATGGTAACATCAACGGTATTATACTTTAAACCGTCACTAATTTTAAAAACATTTTTAAAACGCTTTTTACCAAAGAAATCACAACAGCACATCATACATATAGAAGGTAAACCAAAGTCTTTTAAACTGTATATTTTGGGATTATCTTTATTAAGGTATTTGACTTTTTTAACACAGTATAAATTATTGTTTTCAGCGTTTAATATGCATATTTATTGGGGTTTAATGTTTGGTTTAATTTCTACTGTTTACCTGTTAACTACAATTATTCCTTCGGTTTTTTTCGGAAAGCTGTTTGTTAGAGAATCAGTAGCTGTGTTTGTTTTTTCTTTGGTTGATATTGAAATTGCTTTAATTTTATTAGTTGCGTTTTTATTATGGTTAATTAATTTAGCCATTCCTGCATCTATAGGAGGCATTATTTGGCTAAAAAAATCAAAACAATGATACTATTTGTTACCATATATTTTTGTTTACAGTTAATAATAGCTGTTATATTATGGTATGGTGCAAGAAAATCAAAACAAATTAATACACTAAAAACATACAAAAATACCTCCGTTATAATTTCTTTAAAAAATGAAAGTCAAAGAATAAGACCTCTTTTAAAATCGATTAACCAGTGTGCCATTAAAAACAAGGATAATAAGTTATTTGATTGTTTAGATTTTATTTTTGTTGACGACCACTCTACAGACAATTCTTATAAGGTTGTTTTTGATGAGTTAGATGTAAAGTTTAGGTATTTTCGTTTGCGTTCAACCTCTGGTAAAAAATATGCTATCAAACACGGAGTAGAACAAGCTAAATTTGAAAGAATTTTAACTCTTGACGCTGATGTTTGGTTTAATGATGATTACCTTAACTTTTTGTGTCAAACGCCTTGTTCTGGCTTAACCATTTTACCGGTTAATATGACAAGTAATTCTTTTTTTGGTAAATTGTCAAGTATAGAATTTTCTTTTTTACAACGTTTAACTTTTGGTTTGGCAGGGTTAGGTCATCCATACATTTGTAATGGCGCTAATTTACTTTTTACTAAGAATAGTTATTCTAACAGTTTATCTTACAGAACTGATGCTCAAATAGACAGTGGTGATGATGTGTTTTTACTTGAAGCCATTAAACAGGCTAATCTTCCTATTACGGCATTTAATGTAGAAGACTTAGCGGTAAGCACACTGGCGCCTATACATTTTAAATCATTATTAAACCAACGTAAAAGATGGTATTCAAAAATGAAAGGGGTTACAACATATTTAGGCGGAATATTTTTACTAACATCTAATGTATTGTTGTTGCTTTGTTTATTTAAGCTAAATTATGATGCCGTGTACATTTTACCCGTTGTCATAAAATTTATGAGTGAATTGGTTTCAGTAAAGGAGTTCAAGCAAAAAGTTTGGCTTTTACCTCATCAAATCTATTATCCTTTTTATTTATTGGTACTAATTTTATACCCTAAGAAGAACAATTGGAGAAGTTAAACCTTTGTAAAATTAATTTACTAGGTATGTTTTAATAGTTTTATAAATGGCTTTAATTCCTTTTTTTAATCCTGCAAAGTGTTTTTCTTTTAAAAACTTAGGATTCATTGTGTTTTCTATAATGTATAATAGTTTCTTCTCGGTTAAAATAGATTTAACATCTTGACCAGGCACTATTTTTAATACTTTTTTATTGAACGAAAATAAAACCAAAACACCTTTTTTTGTTTGTTTTAAAGTGTATTTCCATTGAGTAAATAATCCAATAATATATTTTTTGTAGTTTGGCGCTGGTTTAAAATTTTTAGTTGATACCACAAGCATTTTAACATCTGTTTTAGCTTGATATTTTTCGATAATTCTGGTTAATGTTTTTTCTTGCTTAACAGATAATACCCCTTCGTAGTCGTTAATAATTCCAATTTTGTTGGGAAAGCCATTAGCGAATAACCCTGTTGAACTTAAAACTAAAACTAAACTTAAAACTATATTTTTCATAACTACATATTTAATTAAATTCTATTTTTCCATTTAACCATTCATCATCAAGAATGGCGTTATATTTTTTGTAAAAATTAATGGCAGGTGTGTTCCAATTTAAAACTTGCCATTCAAATCTACCTACCTTTCTTTTTTTAGCTATCCGATAAACTTCATCAAACAGTAATTTTCCAATTCCTTGCCCTCTTAATTTTTCAGTTACCAAAAAATCTTCTAAGTATAAACATTTACCTTTCCAAGTAGAGTATGAGGTGTAAAATAAAGCAAATCCAATTACTTTTTTGTTTAATTCTGCCACAATACAATCAAAAACTTTATGTTTTCCAAAACCGTCTTCAATTAATTGTTCAGCTGTGTTTATGTGTTGGTCAGCCGCCTTTTCATACACAGCTAATTCATGAATTAAATCATTTACCGCTTGCATGTCTTGAGGCTTTGCCGTTCTTATGATAACGTTTTCTATCATTACTTTAAATACTTGTCTAACCAATCATAAAATTGTCTGTGCCAAAACACACCACTTTGAGGCGATAAAACCCAATGATTTTCATCAGGAAATAACACCAACTTACTTTCTATATTCTTCAATTGCAGGGCTTGAAAAGCTTCTAACCCTTGACTATAAGGAACACGATAATCTTTTTCACCTTCAAAAATTAGCATTGGTGTGTTCCATTTATACACTAATTGATGTGGTGAATTTTTTACGTAATCGAATTTTTTTGATGATTGATTTAAGGCTTGAATTTTTTCGCCCTCTCCATAAAAAGGAGGCACTCCTACATCATGGTTTGCAAAAAACAACTCTTCTGTGGTTCCGTACCAACTGTTTAGGTTAAATAAACCACAATGCGAAATAAAACATTTGAATCTATTTTCGTGAACTCCTGCTAAATAATAAACAGAATAGCCTCCGTAAGATGCACCTACTGCACCAATTCTGTTTTCATCTATGAAAGGTTCTTTTTTTAATTCATCAACTGCAGATAAATAATCTTTAATTGGTTGTCCTCCCCAGTCACCTGAAATAGCATCATTCCATTCTTGTCCAAAACCGGGTAATCCCCTACGATTAGGTGCAATAATAATGTAATCATTAGCCGCCATTAATTGAAAATTCCATCTGTACGAAAAAAACTGACTCACTGCAGATTGAGGACCTCCTTGGCAATATAATATGGCGGGGTATTTTTTATTTTTATCAAAGTTTGGTGGATAAATGACCCAAACCAATTCCTCAAAACCATCTGTTGTTTTTACCCACCTTTTTTCAATTTTTCCAATCTCTAATTTGTCGTATATGTTTTTGTTAACATCTGTCAATTGTGTTAACTCACCTGTTTTGATATCTGCTGCATAAATATCCGTTGGGTGATTCATTGATTGCAAACCGCCAATTAACTTGTCCCCTACAAAATTAATACTGGTTAAGTTGTGTATTCCTGTTGTGATTTGTTTGTGTTTACCATTTTTAATGTCAATTTTAAACCATTGATAGGTTGCTTCTATGACCGCTCTAAAATAAATTGTTTTGCCTTCATTATCCCAAACAAAATCGGACACAGTTAGGTCAATATCTTTGGTTAAATTCTTTTTTCTTTGTGTTTTTATATCTAAAATAATAATGTCATTTTTGTCGGCTTCATAACCGTCTTCTTCCATACTTAACCAAGCTAACAAATCTCCTTTTTTTGAGTATGCTGGTTTATTGTCGTACCCCATCATACCTTTGGTGATGTTAATCGTTTTTTGTTTATATAAATCATATAGGTACAAATCTGAATTGGTTGAAACAGCATATTGTTTACCGTTCATTTTTTTACAAGTATATATGATACTTTTTCCATCAGGAGACCAGGTTATTTCTTCCATCCCCCCAAAAGGTTTTAAGGGGACATCATAAGGTTCATTTGGCATTATATCCGTTCCATTTCCTTGAACTTTCCCGTTTTGAATTACTGCAAAAAAGATGTGTGAGTATTTTCCATCCTCATACTCGGACCAGTGTCTGTACATTAAATCCTCATAAACCAATGCGTTAGATTTTGGTAAATCTTTATTGAGTTCTGCTGAGTGATAGGTATTTATTTTTACCTCCTTTATAAATAATACTTTTGAACCGTCAGGAGAATACTTGAATCCATTCATCCCGTCTTTGACATAGGATATTTGTTCTATACCACTTCCGTCAGGAGACATCTCAAAAATATTCAGCCCTCCTTTACCTTTCTTTAAAAATCCTATTTTTTTACCATCTGGTCGCCACTGTGCATTGTTTTTTACTCCTTCAAAATTTGTAATTTGTTTAGGTTCACCACCACTAACAGACATCACAAACAAGTTGCTTTCTCCTTTATTTTCTTTTAAATTATATGTTTTAACACTAAATAGTATTTGTCTGCCATCAGGTGAAACTTGTATATTGCTAATGCGTTTTAAATCCCACAATAACTCCAGTGTCATTCTGTTTTGCGCAATATTATGTAACGCTGTCACACAAAAAGCAATAATCAAAAATATTTTTTTTGTCATTTTAATTTATTTTGGTTTACAAATATAATCATTAGATTTAGAAAAAATACACACCGCTTTTTTTACTTTCAAGATATATTTATATGATGTGTCTTTATTTTTTATATTTGCGCAATGAATATTGCCATTAACACACGTTTTTTATTACCTCATAAAATGGAGGGGTTTGGGTGGTTCACCTATGAGGTAGTTAAAAGAATGGTAATACAGCGTCCCGAACATCATTTTTATTTTTTTTTCGACAGACCTTTTGATGATAAATATGTATTTTCAAACAACGTAACACCTATTGTTTTACATCCTCAAGCAAGGCACCCAATTTTATTTAAGCTGTGGTTCAATTATTCTGTAAC
>DQTE01000280.1 GCA_015662905.1 Crocinitomix sp.
AAAGTAGCACGAGAAGCACGTCAAATATTAGGTGCTATGGGTATAACTAACGAATTTTCTGTTATGCGACATATGGCAAATTTAGAGTCGGTTATTACTTACGAAGGTACTCACGACATACACTTATTAATTACGGGAATGGACATTACTGGTATCCCAGCTTTTAATAGAGATATGCCTGAAAAGAAGTAATTTAATTAAATTTTATTAAACATTTAAAAAATCCTGTTAACGATTGTTAATGGGATTTTTTTGTTTGGAGTGATTATAAGTTAGCATTATAAGGGACTACTGAAAAAACACCTTATTTTCACTGCCTACAATTCGCAGCATATCCATGCAAATTTGGATTTGTTTTTGGCGCCTCTTTAATATACTTTTTAAACCTTAGTTACAAAAAAATGGTTCACTAGCGTGTACTGGTAAAGAAGAACAAAAGCCTAAATCATTAGTGTATTGACCTATACAAAGTTCTTTAATTGAGTTTGCATTTAAGCTCAAATTGGTATGCCATACATATTGTCTACAAGCAAAAATCCCTAAGGCTTTACCATTGCTGGAGTTTATGTTTGTATAATTAGGCTTAGTTTCTGCTATTGAAGATTGAGGTTTTGATATTTCCATATAGGTTGCCAACTCTTGATTTGATATTGTGGTTACAAAATCAATTCCTACAAATTCTCTTTTGACAACATTTGCATCTGGTTTAATTTTTTCTTTTATAAATTTATATAATTCATCACCACTAAAAGAGGGTGTTTCTTTTCCTATCCCATCTGTGTTTTCAGGCGCTTGTGAGTTTTTTTGTTCTAAAACTTCATTATCATCTAACTTAATTGAAAACTCTTTGGTAGATAAGTCAGTATAAGTTTCTCTCCATCTAAAAACAATGCTTGTTAAATATAATTTTCCATTTAATGCTTGGGTATAGGTTATTCTTGCGTTTGGATATTCATTATTTTGAGAACTTTCTCCATAAGCGAACCCAAGTGTAAATCCTGGGATTGAATATTGAGAGTTATATAAAAAACCACTTGTTAAATTAGTAATAGCATCAATTTTATACTTTCCTTCATCTAAATCTGCAACTAGTTTTAACTTTTTGGTTCCATCTAAATTTGTTTCGTTAAAAACATATACCTTTTGCTCCGGGCCGTAAAATAAGCCATCCTCTTTATTTGTAACAATCGTATCGTGTAATGGCCACTCCCGCCCTGTTGGTGTATTATCCGTATTTAACTCTATAATTTTTGCATCTACTACATCAAAATAATTAGAATCTGGAATATTAGCATAGACATTGTTATCTCCATCACCTAAAAATGTTCTAGTTATTTTTATATAATGTGTTGTATCGTTAGTATTAATTAACCCCATTACAATTGGTATCCTCTCGTAAGGACCATTGACACTAAAATCTGTTTTACAACTGCTAAAAGCTAATAAAAACAATACAGAATATAAGTACACAACATTTTTCTTATACATAAATCACTTTTTTGATGCACAAATGTACAAAATAAATACATAGGGTTTAATAAAAATATTTTCTACTTTCCCTACATTCATTGATGATTAAATCAAAGCTTAATTTTTTAACTATAAACCGCTTAAATTTTGTATCTTTGTAACATATAGAGCACACCCATTGAATTGGTACGTTTTATGTACATCAAATAATAAATTATGAAAAATTTACTACTATTATTTATATTATTTAGTTCGTTAATAGTTAGCGCCCAAAGGCAATCTTTCCACGATATGCTAAAAACTTATTATAAAAATACCATTCCCATAATAAAACCTGCCGAGTTGTACGCTAAAATGCTAGCAGGCGAAAAATTATATATTTTAGACACACGTGAGGTAAGGGAATATAGTGTTTCTCATCTTAAAGGTGCTATTAGAGTTGGTTACGACAAATTTGACATCAAAGCGACTGATAGACTTGACAAAAACGCAACTGTTATAATGTATTGTACCATTGGAGCAAGAAGTGAAGAAATTGGCACTAAACTTAAAAAAATAGGCTTTAAAAATGTTTATAATTTGTACGGTGGTATCATTTATTGGAAAAATCAAGGTTATCCTGTTTACAATAATCAACAAAAAGCAACTCAAAACATTCACGTCTATTCAAAGGAATGGGGTAAATGGTTAAAAAAAGGAAAACCTGTGTACTAAATGTCCAAACAGCTATTAATTGTTTTTGTTAAAAATTTTAATTTGGGTAAGGTCAAAACGCGATTGGCAAAAACCATTGGTGATAAAAAAGCGCTTGATATTTATAAGCAACTTGTATCTATAACACAAAATGCAATCCTTGATGTTAATGTTGACAAACACATCTATTTTTCAGAACACATTAATGAAAAATTATGGGGTACTAACGATTTAAAATTTGTTCAAGAAGGGCATCATTTAGGAGAAAAAATGCTTAATGCTATAAATAGAGGATTTAAACAAGGATATAAACATATTATTCTTATTGGTTCTGACTTACCTGATATTTCTGCCACAATCATTCAACAAGCCTTTACCTATCTTAAAGTCTCCGATTATGTTTTTGGTCCCGCAACAGACGGAGGTTATTATTTAATAGGAATGAAAGAACATTCAGCATTTATATTTAAAAATAAACCTTGGAGCACACCTCAACTATTAAACACAACACTTGTAGAAATAGAACAGAAACAAAAGCGCTATACCCTACTCTTGCCCTTTAATGATATTGACACATACGAAGACTTTAAAAGTAGTTCAATATTTAACAAGAATAAGGTCTAGTAAGGCCCTAAAATTGCAGCTAAAAGTGTTAAAGAAATTATAGCATTTTGACTTAAAGTGAATAGAACATCTGAGGGAAACGTTGAATCACCAAAATATATTTTATGGTCGTCATAAGTAAGCACACAATTATCTGATGAGGTAAAATTGCCTCTGTAAATTCTATTATTTACAACAGTATAAAGCAAATCAGAAGTAAAACGAGAATCTCCTTTATAAACCTTATCGTCATCAATGGTATATAAACACTGAAAGGTTGAAGTTGAGTTTCCCAAATAAATTTTATTGTCAGATATGGTATAATAAACCAACCTTGAAAAAGTTGAATTTCCGTGATACACTTTACCATTATCAATCGTAAAGGCAATATCAAAATCAGAGGTAGAATCCCCTTTAAAAATTTTTATTTGTTGGGCGTTAACAAAGTTAATTGTAAAACAAGTAATTAAAATTAATAAGTATTTCATATTATTGGTTTAGTATTCAAATAAACAAAAATCTAGCCATAAATACTGCCTAACTTAGCTTAATTTATTTTTAAAGCCAATTGATAGAAATTATTAACCGTTCCAAGTACCTCATAATCTATATAAAAAGATTTAGACCATTCCGAAAAAGCTTTAAATTCGTGCATTGGCACATTAAATTCATCAAAAAAGATAACATCTCCCGATTTTAAATAAGGCGTCATTAAAGTTAGCACATACAAAGTTGCCGAATATAAATCTGCGTCTAAATGAATTACTTTTTTACGGTTGGAATTGTAGTTAGCCAAAAAAGGCACTAATGTTTGCTGAAAAACACCTTGATAAAAAGACACTCTTTCATCATCCATTTTTGGTGGTTCATTTCCGTTTGACATATCGCCTGCTTTAAACGGTCCCCAATCTTCTGGCAAGCCCGTAAAAGTGTCAAAACCATAAAATTTTGCATTAGGGTTACTAATTCTATCAGCCCACCATCTAAAAGAATGACCTTTACTCACGCCAAATTCAAGGTAATCTATTTCTGAATTTAAACCTTCTTTTTCAATAACATATTCAAAAAGTTTTTCTCTTTTTTTGTATTCAAATTTTGAGCTATAAAAGTCAGAAAATTCAATATATTTATGTTGATGAACAAATCTTGATAGTAGCGCAAATTCTCCAAAAAAACGAAACAAATAAGAAGGAACTAAATAATGTAATCTCATTAAAAAAAACAGGGCTTTTAATTTTCCTCTCATAATACTTTTATTTTTTTGGCACGATTATTTCAGTTCAGTTAATTAACTATGACTAGTTTAACTTTCATAGATTTTGGGTTTTTATTGAAAGAGTTGACTTTAGGTCAGCTCTTTTTTTATTGTCTTAAAACTTTTGCAATTTTAAAGTAATCAGAGTCGTGATGTGTAGCATTTTTAAGCGCTTCTTCTTGGGTAATAGGGTTGTTAGGATTATCCTCTCTTAATACATTAATTGATTCTGACATAAAAATCAAAGGTTTAATACCTTCTGTATTTACTTCATTCAATTGATTTACAAAAGTTATCATCTTTTCTAAATCTTGCTTTATAAGCGTTTTATCCTCACCATTAAATTCTAATCTAGATAAATGTGCAATATGTTCAACTAACTCGTCTTTAATTCCCATTGATTAATGTGTAATTACTTTTATAAAGCACAAATATAATAAATGTTTCTAAAAACTTTTAACAAATATTAATACCAAATTGAGATTATTATTTTTACTTTTATTGCTTTATTTTTTAAAATTATATGAAACAATTATTAATCACTCTATTTTTCACCCTTACTTCATTTTTTTATTTTGCTCAAAACCAGCAAAAAAGTTTACTTTGGAAAATCACATCTCCCACCACCAATAAAGTATCCTATCTTTATGGAACTATGCATATTAGTGGCAGATTAGCTTTTCATTTAGGAGAGGAGTTTTTTGATGCCATAAATAGTACTGATGCCATTGCGTTAGAGTCTAATCCTATTATATGGCTAGATGAAATATTTGCCTCACCCTATGCAAGTGACTATTTAGGTAAATACGGTTTTAAATATTCTATTTACAAGGGATTTTATCAAGAAGCTTTTGAGTTAGTATTGCCAGAAAACAAAAATTTAAAAGATTACATTGCTTATGACCACTACCTGACTAATTGGATGCTTTATAGAGAAAATAAAAGTAAGTTAGATTTTCAAGAAGAAACCTTTTTAGATTTATTTATATACCAAACAGGAAAAAAAACAGGTAGAAATGTTTACAGTTTAGAAGATTTTTCACAATCTACACATTATAGTAAAATGGGGAGTTTATCTGATATTGATAAAAAAGAACCTGCACCTTGGTTTACCAAGCTTAAAGAGAATAGAGACATGACCACCAATGAGCTAATTAAAGAGGCTTACCGTAACAAAGATGTGTTACTATTAGATTCAATTCATTCTCAAATTAACTCTGAAAACTTTATTAAGTATATGCTTAATACAAGAAATAAAATAATGACAACTAGAATTGATTCTTTTATACGCAAAGAAAATATTAGTTTATTTATAGGAATAGGAGCTGCGCATTTAGCCGGAAAAAAAGGTGTTATACAAATGTTAAAGGATAAAGGTTACACTGTTGAACCTATGTCAACCACCATTACTGATGATACTAAAAAAAGAAAAGAAGCTTTAGATGATAAAAAAGTTAAATTAGAATATAAAAACACTTTTAACTCTGAACTATTCTCGGTAAAATTACCAGGTAAAATGTATGAAACCCCAACGGGTGTTAGTAATCAACGTCAATTTTTTTCGCCCGAATTAACCAACGGTTCTTTTTTTACTGTAAGACAAATTAGCACCTATAGTTATTTTTCAAATATCAAACAACAAAATTTTTATGAAAAAATAGACAGTCTTTTATTTGAAAATATTCCTGGAGATATTATTTCAAAAAAAATAATCAACAAACAGGGATTTAAAGGGTTAGATGTTTTAAATAAAACAGCATCTGGTAATTATCAACGGTATCAATTTATTTTAACCCCACTAAACATTTTTATTTTTAAAATGGGCGGAAAAGATGACGTAGTCAAAACTATGAGTGACGGCTTTTTTAATTCAATCCAACTTAAAACATCTTCAGACAAATGGGTAGATTATATATCTTTAAAAAATGATGTGCAACTCAAAGTACCCGATTATTTTTCTACCAAAGGAAACACCCACATCACCTCTCTATATGACCAAATTGAATTAGAAGCCTACGACAGAAAAAATAACGACTACTACTTTTTAAAAAGAGCATCATTATTTGACTATACTTTTATAGAGGAAGATAATTACGAGTTAAACAGAATTGCAGAACAATTTTGCGAAAACCTTGATATTGATTCGGTTGATGTAAATATTTTAGAAAACACTAAACTACCCACGGCAATAGCTTCTACATTAACACCTGACGATAAATATCTTAAACTAAAAATTGTTATCAATGGTCCATTCTATTACTTACTAGCTCACGTTTCTGAAAAAAATAAAAATACAAACCCATTTTTTGACAGTTTTAAAATAGGTGATTTTACTTATAATTTTAAATTTGAAAACAAAGTAGATTCAACATTGTTCTTTACTACTACATCTAATTATTTGTCTCCTACAGTTTATAGTGATTTATATATAAAAGCAAGTAGAGATAGAAAAAAAAATTTAGATAAAGAAAAAGAAGATAATTCTTTTAAAGAATTTGATTTTGATAGAACCTATTATTCTGAAAACTTTGAGGAGATAAATGTACTGTTCTACAAATTTCACGATTATGAGGAATATAAAAATATAGATTCACTTTGGGCTATGGAAGAAAGGTTGATAAAAAAAAGAAATAAGCTAATAACTCATCAACTAAATGCTTATCAAAAAGATGATTTACATATATTAGAGGCAGACTTTACTGACACAAACAGTTGTAGAGTTATCAAAACAAAATTTATCTTAAAACATGGTGTAATGTACAGATTAATGACAACAACAGACACCATAGGTAAACCTAGTGAATTTATTTCCAAATTTTATGACAATTTTAAACCATTAGATACTTTAATTGGAGTTTCGATTTTTGAAGATAAATCTAAAAAATTTATAAACGCACTTTATAGTAATGATAGCTTAACCAAAAATCATGCTTTTGAATCTATTAGTTCTCATGTTAAATTTAATAAAGAAGATGTTGACGATTTAATGAAAATAATTACGACTTACAATTTTCCAGAAAAATACCTTAAAGTAAAAAAACAGTTAATTGTTGACTTAGGTAAACTTGATGACAAAAGAGTTTTACCTTTTTTAGTTGACCTTTACCCAAAAGTAGAAGATACTGCTATGTATCAAATAGCTATTTTAAAAGCCTTAGCAAAACAAAAATCTAAAAAAGCCTATAAATCCTTTATAAAACTATTGGATAACGATATACCTTTATCTTCAAATGATTGGGGTATAAATTATATTTTTTATCCCTTTTACGATTCCCTTGAATTAGCCAAAGAAATTTTTCCAGAGGTTTTAGATTATACATTTATTAAATCTTATAAAAAACCAATTTACAACCTTTTATCATTTATGGTAGAACATAATAAAATTAAGGGCAAAAATTATAAAAAAAGGTACAAGCAAATTTTAAGAGAAGCTAAAATTGAACTTAAATCTCAAATTGCTTATGAACAAGCAGAAAAAGGGAAGAAATCGTCTAAATATTACTATAACAGCTATAAAAATAAAGGAAATTCACAACTTGTTGACTACACCATACTATTAATGCCTTTTTATAATAAACCTCAAGTAAAAGATTACTTTAAAAAATTGCAGAAGGTAAAAGATTATAAGGTAAAAACTGATGTTTACATTGCTATGATAAACAAAGGAATTGAAGTTCCAAAAAAATATTGGTTAGAATTAACTGAAGATTTAATTAATAGGAACTATTTATTTGCCCACTTAAAACGTATCAACAGGTTAGATTTATTTCCAACCTCCTATAAAACCCAGCAGCTAATGGTTGAGTCTTTACTCTATGATAAAAAATTTAACCCCGAAAAAGATAGCATGCAATTTGTTGCCAAACATAAAGTTTCAGTAAAAGACAAAAGTGGATATGTATATTTTTATAAATCTAAAAAATTTAATGATGACGATTGGAGCTTAGATTACGTTGGTTTACAACCTTTAAACGAAAACGAAGTAAACAACAACAGATTTATTTTAGAAAAAGGAATTGAAATAGAAAAACATAAAACTATTGAAGAAATAATTGAAGATGAACTAGAAAGCATTCAACTTAAAGGACATTTAAGAGCTAAAAAACGAAATTCAGAATTTCAATTTAACTGGTTCAATTGGTAACATAAATGAAAGAACAAATAGTTAATATTTTAATTATTGATGACAATAAAAATGATTTGAATTACCTGTATGAGATATTACAATCACCGGGTAATAACATTTTTAAAACCAACAATAAAGGAAGTGCTATTGATTTAATAAAACAAAAAAAAATAGCTATTGTTTTATGTAGTGTTGACACAAAAAATATAGATTTTTTAAATTTTGTTGACAATATTGTAAGTCAAAAAGAAAACAAAGATATTTTTGTAATTGCCATTGCATCAAAAAAGGAAAATGTCTATCAATTGGTAAAAGGTCTTAAAAAAGGAGCCGTTGACTACTTACTGAAACCCTACAGACCTAATCTTGTTAAAGCCAAAATAGATACATTTAAACGCATTTATCTTAAAAACAAACGCATTTCTAATTTATTAGAAAACATCTTGCCATTAAACACACTAAATGAATTTAACCATTTTGGCAAATCAACACCAAAAAAACATTCCAATTGCACCATTTTATTTACCGATTTTGTTAAATTCTCTACAAAAGCAACTCAACTAACACCCAAAGAATTAATTAAAAAGCTAGACTTTTATTTCTCAAAATTTGACGAAATAATTTTAAAATATAAACTTGAAAAAATTAAAACCATTGGTGATGCCTACATGGCAGTTGGTGGCGTAACTAAAAAACATAACATTATTGAAATCAATACTGCACTTGCTACAATAGAAATTCAAAACTTTGTAAACACCGAAATGCAAACTCAAAAAGCTTTGGGAAAAGACTATTGGGAAATAAGAATTGGTGTTCACTCTGGCGATTTAATTGCAGGCGTTATAGGTAAACATAAATTTAGTTTTGATGTGTGGGGAGATGCCGTAAATATAGCTGCCAGATGCGAACAAAATAGCCTATCTAACCACATCAATATATCTGAAGATTTTTATAAAAAAATTCATCCTTTTTTTGAAACAACCAACAGAGGAAAAATTAAAATACGAAATAGAGGAGAAATTGGCATGCACTTTTTAAATAGAATTAAACCCAAATTTTCTTTTGATAAAAAAGGACACAACGCAAACTACAAATTAAGAACCCTCGCCAATTTGCCAACAGAAGATTTTGAACGTTTACGTATAGATATTATAAGTAAACTTAAAATTGAATTAGACGATAATTTGTTTTACCACTCAGTAGAACACACCATAAGCGTTGAACAAGCTGTAATTAAATATGCCGAACTTGAAGGTGTTAGCGAAAAAGAAACTATGTTATTGCGTACAGCTGCTCTATTTCATGATGCAGGCTTCATCATTGCGTATGATGACAACGAAAAAATAGGTGTGAAAATTTTTGAACAAATGGCACCCAATTACGGTTATTCCCCTAATGACATTAAAAAAGTATCTAAAATGATATTAGCCACAAACAACAAAGTTGAGCCTTTAACCTTATCCGAAAAAATACTTTGTGATGCTGACCACGATTACTTGGGACGTATAGATTATCATCACATAGCCAAAAAACTCAGAGAGGAGCTTAATGTTTACAAAACGCCGTTATCTGATAATGAATGGATAAAACTACAAATAAATTACCTGGAAACTAAACACAAATACTATACAACTTCTGCTTACAACTTAAGACATATTGGAAAACTCAAAAGGATTAAAGAATTAAAGAAAACTCTAATTAAAAAATAAGAAACTAAAAACCATATATGACAGCACCTCTTATCACTCTTTCTTGATTTTGATAGAGCAAAACGTTAAACATTTGAATGTCAGTTAATTACAACCTTAAGCCCGCAAGTATCTTCTACTGCAAAGCCAAACTGCAAGCCATTATTGAGAATGCCTGTCTGCAGACAAAGGCAGGCTCGTTTTTTCGATACTCATCACCTGTCTGCGTTTGTACAGGTGTTTGCGTGTCTCAAACCTACACCACACCAGTACTGATGTACATTTTGCTTTTTAAGGTGTTTATGAATGCTTCGCATTTCGCTAGGAACATACTTGCAGATTTAAGGTAATACTTATGTGACACTTAAAAAACACTTCATAACAAATAATGAGAAAACAAATCTTACTTTAACTTAAGTGTATAAAACTATGATAAACAAGGTATTATTTGTAGTTTTGTGAGCTGTAATATGAGTGAATTTTTAAGATTATACCTAATCAATCTAAAAACATTGCAACACCAAGCAACCCTTTTTTAAAATTCTGCATCAATCTTATTAAACGAACTAAAATTAATAAAAAAATAAGATGATGAAGAATAAATTAATTGGAATTTTATCGTTAACCATTGTGTTAATGATGAGTGGCTGTAAAGACAAAGTATATCGTAAATACATGGCTAATTCTCCTATTTACACCTCCTATGAGGAATTTAGAAACTCTATAAAGTTTGAATCTCCCCATAACATAACTACCAAAGGG
This sequence comes from Crocinitomix sp., assembly GCA_015662905.1. Lineage (GTDB taxonomy): Bacteria > Bacteroidota > Bacteroidia > Flavobacteriales_D > Crocinitomicaceae > Putridiphycobacter. The sequence goes on from DQTE01000280.1 coordinate 10,598, forward strand.
CAAATTTATATTAAAGATAGCTATCTTTTTGTAACCGACCCTCACAAAGGGATTCATGTTATTGATAATTCAAACCCAGCTTCTCCAAACAATATTGGGTTTATTAAAATTATAGGAAATACAGGTTTTGTAATTAAAGGTAATTATTTATATGCTAATGCCTTAATCGATATGGTGGTTATTGATATTACTAATATAACTGCCCCTAAAGTGGTAGGAAGAATAGAAAACATTTTTCCTGATGTGTTACCTCTAAGTTCTTACGACCCTAATTACCCTATTGCAAAAATTGACAGTAGTTTAGGCGTTGTAACCGCTTTTGAAATAAAAGAAGTAACAGAAGAAACAAATGATAATAACAACTACAGCACAACACTTTCAAATTTTGAATCATCCATAGATGTTGTAGGTGGTAGTTCTAACTTTCAAGGACAAGGTATTTCAGGGTCAATAACTAAAATTACAATGATAAACAACTACGTTTATGTTATGGAAGGAAACCATTTAATACCAATAGACGTTAGCAACCCTTTTGAGCCTAAGAGCAGTGAAAAAATTAGGATATGGAGAACAGTAGAAACGTTATTTGCATATCAAAATCATATTTTTATGGGTACAACAACTGGCATGTTGATATATGAAACGTCTTCACCTAATAATCCAACAGAAGTTAGTGTTATAAACCATTTAACAGCTTGCGACCCAGTTGTGGTTCAAGGTAATTATGCGTATGTGACCATAAGGTCAGGAAATACATGTGCTGGAGTTTTAAATCAATTAGATGTCGTAGATGTTTCTGATTTTAATAACCCTATTTTAAAAGCATCTTTTCAGTTTATTAACCCTCATGGCTTAGGGATAGATGGCGATAAATTATTTATATGCGACGGCACAGCGGGATTAAAAGTATTAGATGCAACAAATCCGCTTACTTGTGGCAATCAATTGATAAAAACGTTTGACAATATTCAAGCAACAGATGTAATTCCACACAATAATATTGCTATAGTAATTGGAGATGATGGGATTTATCAATATGATTATTCTGACATTCAAAATTTAAACCTTTTAAGCGTCATAAACTTTTAATATATATAATATGAAATACAGATACATTATAATTTTTATATTCTTAACGCATTATGTTTTTGCGCAAAGGCGTGAAGTAACCCTAAATAATGGTTCAGTTATTATAGGTGTTGTTAAAACAAATAACGATTCTATTGTTAAAGTACAAACAAAAGACGGTACAATTTGGCAATATTCTAAACAGGATGTGAAATCAATTATTGAATATGATTATGTAACTTACAAAAATAAAATATACAGTTTTGTCACTGGAGGAATTATGCCTGCCCAAGTTTTTTCAAGTAGCCTACATATTATTAATGGTTATAGGTTCAATAAGCATTGGCAGGCAGGTATAGGTGTTGGCACCGAAAACATTGCCAACAGAGGGTACTTACCACTGTTTTTACATGGTCAGTTTAATTTTTCAAAATCTGCATCAACACCATTTATCTCGGCAATGGCAGGTTATGCAATGTCTCTTAGTAATAATAAAGATGAATGGGGAGTTACTGCCGGAGTACAAATTGGAATCAATCAATTTTTTTCAGACCATTTGGGTTTATCAACATCAATAGGGTATAGGTATGGGTATTTTAAAGAGAAAAACTTCAATATGTGGGTGGGCATTCCACTATTAGAATATTATACGATAAGAGAAATTAATAGACTTGAACTTAGAATAGGGTTAGTTTTTAGATAAGCAGTTTAATAAGCCAAATTTTAATTAATATAAATTGTACATTTGAATAAAATAAAAAAAATTTCAAAATATAAAACATACTCAGATAAAAAATTAATTGAAGCTTGTGTTAAACAAAATAAACAGGCACAGAAAGAGCTTTATCTAAGATTTTCTTATATGATGAAAGGGGTTTGTTTAAGATATGCTGGAAACGAACAAGAAGCGGAGGATTTATTACAAGATAGTTTTATTAAAGCATTTGAAAAAATAAATACATTTAAAAACACAGGTTCTTTAGGTGGATGGTTAAGAAAATTAACTGTAAATACCGTTTTAGAAAACTTTAGAAAACAGAAGATAAAAACTCAATCTTTAGAGTTAATTGACAAGGAAAAGGAAAGTAATAATTTTAATGTGATTCAAAAATTAGAGTTAGAAGATTTAGTGTGTAAAGTGCAAAAGTTGCCCATTGGTTACAGAACTGTATTTAATTTGTATGCCATAGAGGGATATAACCACATTGAGATAGGAGAGCTATTAAACATTTCAAGTAGTACATCTAAATCTCAATATAGCAGAGCAAAAAAACTGCTTATTAAAATGATAGATGAAGAGAAACAAATAGAATTAAATCAGTTAAAATATGCAAAATAAGGAATCTTTGCAGGATAAGTTTTATAATTTTGGAGCTCAACCCTCTGAAAATTTGTGGAGCGCCATTGCTTCAAAAATGGATGCCAAGAAAAGGAAAAAACGCATTGTGTTATGGTGGACATTTGTTGGCGTGGTAGCTACTATAGGTGTATTTTTGATGGTAAGAACAAATAAAAACATTAGTCCTGTAGCCATTGAACGTGTAGAAAAAACTAAATTAACAAATATCAAGAAAAAACAAACAGAGCAAAAAATTGCCAAAACAAGTACAGATTTTGAATTGATTGAATCAAACACAAAAGAAAATACCAAACAAAAAGAAAAAAAAGGTCAATTGGTGCATAGTGAACAAAATGTAAAACAAAAAAGTCATAAAACAGCTAAAAACTTTGTAGCCCCCTTTAATAAAGTGCCTGCAAAACAAAAAACTAACACCACTGAGCCATCATTTGGTAAAAACAACAGTATTATTTTATGTCAAGATTGTGATTTAAAGTTGATGCACGCCCCTTTACTCATTTTAAAAGTCAATCGTAAAACAAATAATAACAATCTTTTGCCCTTAAACTCAAGTAAAAATAAAAGAAAGTTTATTTATAGTTTTAATATAATGTCATTAATGAGTTTAACAAAAACCAGTGAAGAAAATAATTTGTTTGTTCAATTCTATGACAATCTAAATACAGTCTCACCCGCTTCTGAAAACTCAATCTCTGATTTAAAAACTAATATACCGCTGTTATTTCGATTTGGAGTAGCAACACCTATTTCAAAACGGTTTAAAGTTTATACTGGTATAGATTTAGGATGGATTTTGACAAGACCCATAAGTATTGAGCCTACATATTCAAAATTGTCACAATTTACAATAGGAATACCATTGCTTGTAGGATTAAAAATTATTAATAAAAGGCGTTTTGATTTTAATTTTAATGTTGGAATTGTAAATGATTTTGTAGCTTTAAAACAAAACAAGTCATATTTAAACTCTACTCTTAAGGGGACAGAAAGTAGTTTTACACAAGGTTTTTTAGGTGGAACAGAAACAGGGTTTAGGTTTAATTTTAAGTTGAACGAACAATTAAAAATAGGTTTAGGAACAGGATTAAGGTGGTACTATTATCATAGTAAATCACTTTTGTTGAGTGATAAACCATCAGTTTTTTATACAGTAAATACAGGATTGATTTGGAATTACTAAAACCTTAAATCTGTAAATATTTTCCACTGCAAAGCCAAACTACATACCATTATTGGAAATGCCTGTCTGCCGACAAAGGCAGGTCTGTTTTTCAATACTCACCACCAGTCTGCGTTGAACAGGCAGATAACAAGGCTAACCGTTGTATAGAGTACTTAAAAAATGTCAACTATATTTGTTGATTTAAGTGTTTTTTGTTATTTTTAATAACTAAATAACCACATTTGTACCAACACATAAAAAACTTGTACTTATCTAATTCAGCTAAGAGCTCTCAAAAAAAACAATCAACAATTTTAATTATTAAAAATATTTTTATAAATTAGTCCCATAATTTCGTCAAACACTATAAAAAAATAAGGTAAAGACATAAGTAAA
>DQTE01000069.1 GCA_015662905.1 Crocinitomix sp.
CATAGCATTAGTTATGGTGAGTATCAAAAAACGAGCATTCCCAATAATGGCGTGCAGTTTGGCTTTGCAGTAGAAGATACTTGCGGATTTAAGGTCTTAATTGGTTTTTAATGTTTTAACATTGTATTTAGAATGTAGTTAAATTAAACTATAATAATTGTTATTCACCTTGGCTAAGGTTATCAAATAATAATTACTTTTGTTGCTGTGAGTGAAGAAAAAAAAATAAAATCCTTTTTTGAAAAAATAAGAGAAAAACATAGACTGTCATTTACTGACGATTCTACCTATCACGAAAAATGGAGTATTAATTTATCTGTTTTAAACATGATTAGTCTTGTGTTACTTTATTCCATTTTCATTACTATTGTATTTTTTTTACTGATTAGATACACACCAGTGAAGTATCTTTTTGTCGAAAATGCGTCAGTATATGAGTTAAAAGAAGTTTCTATAAAGAACAGACAAATCATAGATTCTTTAGAGCAAAAAATATCAAGCACAGACAAATATTTGGCAGATTTAAGGGTAATTTTAAATGGTGGCGTGGTCAATGACACTTTGTCACAAAAAAATGAGTTACCTCCAAATTATCAACCAGATTTTTCTAAAAACAATGCTGATTCTTTGTTGAGATATCAAGTGGAAAACAATCAAACTAATAGTGTTTTAACATTAAATCAAAATGTACAATCTGAAATAGGTTTTTTTATGGGTCCTGTGAAAGGTAAGATAGCAAAAAGTTTTGAGCCAAACAAACAGCATTACGGAGTTGATATTGTTACTGAAAAAGATGAGCCTGTTTTAGCAATTTTAGATGGCGTAGTTGTTTTTTCAAACTGGACATCCACAGAAGGGAACGTGATTATAGTACAGCACCAGAATAATATTATATCGGTTTACAAACATTGTTCGGTTTTGTTAAAAGGTTTAGGAGATAAAGTTGAAACTGCCGACCCTATTGGAATCGTAGGTAATTCTGGCGAATATACCACAGGTCATCACCTACATTTTGAAATATGGCAGAACGGAACATCATTAAATCCTCAAGAATTTATAACGTTTTAAATTTAACCTTAAACCCACAAGTATTTTTTACTACAAAACCAAATTGTACACCATTATTAGGAATACATTGAATTTATTGGCTTTTTGCACCATTTTATTACGTCACCTTTAAACAACTTCTTTATCTAATTCACGTAAACCTTGTACTATTTGCTCTGTTATGTTTATTTGTGTATTACAAAATACGAATTTTACAACAAACAAGGTTTAAAATGAATTAAGATGTCATATATTTGCAACAAAATTTCGTTAAAATGGGCAGAATAGGTCAAAATAAAAACAGTAAGGGAAGAAGCAGAAGTGACAAAAAGAAATCAGCCTTTAAAAACAAAGCAACTAAGCCAAAGTTTTATCAAACAAATGAAAAAAAAACAACGCCAAAAAAAGGTGATGTTGTTCCAACTTTTGATGAAAATGTTAGGTTAAATAAATATTTAGCTAATGCTGGAATTTGTTCGCGTAGAGAAGCAGATGTGTTAATACAAACAGGCTTGGTTGAAGTAAATGGTCATTTAATTTTAGAATTGGGATACAAGGTAAAACCCACAGATGAAGTAAAATATGACGGCGTAGTTATTTCTCATCAAAAAAAAAGATATGTATTGTTGAATAAGCCTAAAGATTTTGTTTCAACAAATACTGATGGATTAGGTAGAAAATCAATATTTCAGTTGGTTTACAAGGCGTGTAAAGAACCTGTTTTACCTATAGACAGATTAGGCAGAAATGAAATGGGGCTTGTTTTATTTACAAATGACACCGACCTAACAAAAAAATTGAATCATCCTAAGCACTTAAAAAAACAATTATATCATGTTGAGGTACATAAAAACATTAACAAAGATGATTTAAAATTATTAATGGAAGGGGTTGAGTTAAGTGATGGTGGCTTTTTAAAAGCAGATAACATTGAATTTTTAAAAGATGGTAATGCAAGACAGGTTGGTGTAGAAATTAAAACCAATAAGTATAAAGCCATAGAAAGAATGTTTGAACAAGTAGGATACCACATTGTTAAATCAGACCGTGTTTTGTATGGCAATTTAACCAAAAAAGGAATTTTACGTGGCAATTATCGTCATTTAACTGAAAAAGAAATTGCTTTTTTAAAAATGTAAACTTTAATAAATTATGTTACAAAGAATTCAAACTGTGTATTTATTGTTAGCTTTTGCTTGCACTAGTGCACTTTTATTTTTTCCGATTTTTATTATAAAATCAAGTTATGAGGGTATTGAAACAGAAATTGTGTTTGATGCTTATGGGCTTAACACTTCTGGTTCAACTGAAGGTCAATTTCCTCTGTATATTTTGTTTATCATTCTTGCAGTGCTAACTTTTTTTGGTGTTTTATTATTTAAAAATCGTAAAAAACAATTATTGATTGTTAGGTTATCTTTTATTTTTCATTTGTTGACTGCCTTAGCTTTTTTATTGTTTGCGCTTTTTGGAAAACAAGTTTTAACCCATAAAATTATTGAAATGGGGGATAAGGATATAAATATAGATTTTTCCTACGGAATAGGCTATTATTTATTATTTATTTCTATCCCTTTTTTATTACTCGCCATAAAAGGTATAAAGGCAGACGAACAGTTAGTTAAATCATTAGACCGAATTAGATAATGAACTATTTATCGGTTGAAAACTTAACTAAATCTTTTGGTGTTAGAGTACTATTTAAAGATGTAACTTTTGGCATTAATCAAGGCGACAAAGTGGCTATTGTTGCTAAAAATGGTAACGGAAAATCTACACTATTAAAAATTATATGCGGACTAGAAGATAAAGACTCAGGCAATGTTATTTTTAGAAACGGTATTAGAGTTGACTACCTTGAACAAGCCGAGAATTTTAAAGATAATTTATCCGTTTTTGAAGAAGTTCTTGCTACAGATACGGCACAAGCAAAAGCTATTGCAATGTACAACAAAGCTATGCTAAATTCTGAGGATATGGATTTGTACGAGCAAGCCTTTGAACAAATGAATCGTACAAATGCATGGGATTATGAAGTTAAAGTAAATCAAATTCTGTCACAATTAAAACTTGATGACAAGCATAAAAAAATCAATGAACTATCTGGAGGACAGAAAAAACGTTTGGCTTTAGCTAAAATTCTAATCAATGAACCTGACATCATGATTTTAGATGAGCCTACTAATCATTTAGATTTGGATATGATTGAATGGTTAGAGAGTTTTTTATCTCAATCAAAATCAACCATAATTATGGTTACACACGACAGATATTTTTTAGAGGTTGTATGTAATACTATTATAGAGTTAGAAGACCAAACCATTTATAAGTACAACGGAAATTTTTCATATTATTTAGAGAAAAAATCGGAACGACAAGAGATTTTAGCAGCAACAATAGGGAAAGCTAAGAACTTAATGCGTAAAGAGCTAGAATGGATAAGACGTCAACCTAAAGCAAGAGGAACTAAACAAAAAGCACGTAAAGATGCCTTTAAAGACGTCAAAGAAATTGCCACTCAAAAGGTAAAAGAAGACAAACTTGAAATCAAAGTTCAAATGAACCGTTTAGGGTCTAAAATTGTTGAGATTCATAAGCTAGGCAAATCTTATGGTAGCAACGTTTTAATAGATAATTTTGATTACAACTTTAAGCGTGGAGAAAAAATTGGAATTGTAGGTAATAACGGCACAGGTAAATCTACCTTTTTAAATATGTTGGTTGGAAAAGAACAACCATCAAAAGGTAAAATTATTGTTGGAGAAACAGTAGTTATGGGTTACTACCATCAAGATGGATTAAAATTTGATGAGGATAAAAAAGTAATTGATATTATTAGGGATATTGCCGATCATATTCCTTTGACAAAGGGGCATAAACTGTCTGCTGCTAATTTTTTAGAAATGTTTTTATTTCCTAAAAACATGCACTATGATTTTGTTTATAAACTGAGTGGCGGAGAAAAAAAGCGTCTATATTTGATGACTATTTTAATGAAAAATCCCAATTTTTTAATTCTTGATGAACCTACAAATGACCTTGATATTTTTATTTTGAGCGTGTTGGAAGATTATTTGTCGAATTTTGAAGGCTGTTTGATTATTGTTTCTCACGACAGGTATTTTTTAGATAAAATTGTTGACCATACTTTTTATTTTGAAGGCAATGGCAAAATCAAAGACATATTAGGAAACTACACCACTTACCGACAATTATTAAAAGATAAGCAGAGTCAACAACGAAAATTAGATAAAGCAATAAAAAATAAAGAAAAAACAGACCTTATAGTTGACCAACCCAAAGAAAAAACAAAATTGTCTTACAAAGAAAAAATTGAATTTGAACAGCTAGAAAAAGAAATTACTGCACTTGAAAAAGAAAACGCTAAAATTGTAAATCAGTTAAATGACGGAATTACTGAAACAGAAAAAATAAAAGCCTTAAGCTTAAGAATGTCTGAAATAGCAAAATTGCTTGAAGAAAAAGAAAACCGTTGGCTTGAGTTAAGTGAATTTACTTGATGTTTCACTCAACAATAATAACATTAAATCTAAAATTACTTCTGGTTCTAGTTTCTAAACACCTTGGGCTAAAATTTAACGTTACTATGTCAATATACAGTTGCTCTAAGCGTCTCATATCGCAAATTCTTTGGTCAAATTTGAACAGAGAGCCTGCATAGCTAACATTTAACCTAATTAATTTTGTTAAATCATAAAAATCATCAGGTAAAACATTAATTTGATTTTGATGAATGAACAAGTTTGTTAAAGGTAGTTTACCAATGCTATCAGGTAATGTTTTTAATCGGTTATACCCAACATACAATTGGGTTAATTTTGGTAAATTGCAAATTTCATTGGGTAACTTTTTTAATCGATTAA
>DQTE01000081.1 GCA_015662905.1 Crocinitomix sp.
CATGTATTTGCAATACTGCGGAAACTAACAACTAAACGTCAGGCATTTGCAATGCCTTAACAAACGTTTACACACTCTACACAATCCCAAAACAAAAAAAAACAATAGCTTTTGAAGACCAAACGTTAGCACAAGGAAGCACCAATATTGGACACGTTCAAATATAGGTTATTTTTTATGCTCAAAAATTAAATTTCCGTTTGTTAAAATGTAAAATTTTCAATTTTAAAAAAGTATTTATGTCAATGGGCGCAAAAAAGTTATTAACAACTACATTTACCATCCTAACCCTTTATATTACTTAGCTTTCCGCCCTTTTCCTCTCTTTTTCTTTTCCGCCCCATTCCTACCTCATTTCAGGGGTCTAGCCCGCCTTTTGATTATTCTATTGCATAATGCGGGTTAAAACTTTACTATAAAATGCTTTTTATCTAGGTTTGAATCTATAAAAACTATGCCCATTCTAAATAAATCTACAGTTAGTTTTGAAGATGGATGTGCTATAATTTTTAACCAAGCTTTGTACATACCTCTACTCCAATATATATCGTCAAAAACTAAAATTGTATTGTTTGCAGTTTTATTTATAAAATAATTAAAATATTTTATTGTAGATTTATAAGTATGGTCGCCATCTATGTACACCATACTAGGCACAGATGACAAAGCTATTACTTTATCTAAAGTTTGATTAAACTCTCCTAAAAATAGATGTACATTGTTTATTCCTAAATTTGATAAATTATCCTCTGCCTTGTTTTTAATTTGTTGACACCCCTCAATACTATATATTGTAGTATCAGGATTGAACATTGCCATATAGCAACTTCCTATACCTAGAGATGTACCTAATTCAATTACTTTATTAACCTTATAGCTTTTAATGAGTTGGGCTAAGAGTTTACCATATTTACCATAAGTGGAAGCTGATTTTACAATAGATTTAATACTTCTTATTTTTCCATTAAAAAACAATTTTGAACCGGCTCCTAAATCGGTAATTTTAATTTTAGACCTATCTTTTTTTAATTGTTTAATCAAATGTTTAATTTTTGAATCGTCTATAGTGCTCAATTGAGAAAAAACTAAATGATATAATTGCTTTATATCTCCATCATCAATTTTATGAATGGATTTAGCTTTAAATTTATATTTAAGTATAGGTATTATCACTAAATACAAATCAAATGATTTTTTTTGTATTCATCTCAATTTTTTTTATTTTTTGTACGTTTATCTGATAATTATTGATTTAATGAAGTTGTTTAAAAGATTAAATTATTTAGTACATTTACAGCAACATTTTTGTAAAACTCACGTACTTTAATAAAACATAAAACTACTTACACCATTGGAACACTCTGTTGATTTTCAAAAAGAAAAAATTTTAAAAGGCAATCCTTTTATTGACATTGTAAAGCCTTGCAGGATTAATGATGGTATTTATACATTATCCCCATCTGAACAGAAAGAGTATGCACTATATTTTGATGAAATCAAATCAAAAATTAAAACTGCTTATTTTATTCCGGCATCTGGTTCTGGCTCTAGAATGTTTGGTCAATTATACAATTATTTAGAAGGGCAAACTAATACTAACACTATTGAGTTTATAGAACAACTTTTAAACAATATTCAACGCTTTGCTTTTTATAATAAATTACCTCAACCTTTTAAAACAGAAATTAAAAACGGTAGCATAAGTATTGACAAATTGATTAAATTTATATTGTTTGAAGAAGGATTAAACTTTGGTCAGTTACCTAAAGGATTGATTCCTTTTCATTTATATGGTAAATTTATCATTAATCCATTTCAAGAACAAATTTTACAGGGTGTAAAAGTAGCAAGTGAAAATACTGAGTTTAATTTTACAATTAATGAAGATTTTGAACAAAAAATCAATCATTCCATTAAAATACTAAGAGAAATTACTGGGGTAAATTTCTCCTATCATTTTTCTATTCAAAACAAAAAAACACATTCAATAGCTTTTACAGAGGACAATAAAATTGCTTATAACGGTGGTGATTTACCAATTTTAAGACCATCAGGGCACGGTGCTTTAATTGACAACCTAAACCAAATTAATGCAGATATTATTTTTATAAAAAACATTGATAATGTACAGCATTACACTAAGGCAAAACCATCTATTAACACAGCAAAAACAATTGGTGGATTGTTAATTAAATTCAAATCAAAGGTAAATAAATTACTAACAGCAATTGATAGTCAATCTTCTCAAATAGAAATAATTGCTACGGATGTTAACACATCATTTAATTTAAACTTAAACCAAAAACAGCTTAATGATATTAACTATTTAAAACATTTTTTTAATCGCCCATTACGTATTTGTGGTATGGTTAAAAATGAAGGACAAGCAGGCGGAGGCCCTTTTTGGGTAAGAGATAAAGAGGGTGAAATATCACCTCAAATTATTGAAAAAACTCAAATTAAGACTGAACAATTATCTATTTTATTACACGCTACGCATTTTAACCCCGTTTTTATGGCTTGTAGTGTTAAAGATTATCAATCAAACAAATTTGACTTAACCCAATATATTAACAAAGACCTGTACTTTATTGTTAAAAAAGAAGAAAAAGGTAAAACCATAAAATACATTGAAAATCCAGGGTTGTGGAATGGAGGAATGTATCATTGGCTGACATTATTTTATGAAATAGATTCGCAGTGTTTTAGCCCTGTAAAAACAGTTTTAGATTTATTAAAACCTTTGCACATAGAATAATAAAAAAAAAACAATAGGTATTTTAAAAAAATAATTAATTTCAAATTTTGATAATAAAAAGATGAATAAAGTATTAAAAATAACAGTCATTATTTACTTTGCATTTGTGTTTCCTATTCTCTTTTTTATTGCTGATTTTTTTGTTTTAGAATCTGACCCTAAAATTTACGCTCTTATTCCTCAAGATGCAGATATAGTTATTGAAATTAACACAAAAAACTTTATTCAAGAGATTGCATACCAACGTATATTTAATGAATCGTATTTCAAACAAAAATTACCCAAAGATGATGAAACCTCCCTTTTAAAAGAAGGTGAAATTAATATAGGTATTGATTTTTATTCACAAATCATTTTTTTTAGAGAACATTGGGCTGAAAAAAATATTTGGTACGCTGTACTCTCAGTGAGTAATAAATCAAATTTTGAATCTTTTATGGTGGATAAAGGCTATAATTTTAACATTGAATATGCCGACAATTACGCAGTAATATTGTTAAATCATTCACATGAGAATAAAGTTTTAGAGCATCAAAAAAATATAGCTGGGTTTACGGTCAAATCCTTTGATTCTAAAGTAGATTTGTCTGAAATATTTTCAACTGAAAATGAGTTAAACATATATATAAATCCTAAAAACTCTCAACACATTATTGATGGATATCTACATTTTAACTTTGAAAAAGATAGAGTTATTACAAAAGGTTCTTTTACACCAATCGGAAAAATAGAAGACATTCCATTTATCAAATATCAACCTAGTAATGATAAAGCGGTAACCTTACGCTCATCTTTAAATTTATTTAACAGTGTGTATTTATTTAACAAAAATTTCTCCTTAAAAGATTTACCTAATTATACACAGTTGTGTTTAGACTTTAACGGTACTACATTTAAAACCTTACATGCTGACATACCTATTATTGCCTACCCTGAATTAAATGTTCAATTTGATATAATAGACAGCTTAATATGGGACACTTATTTAACTAATTTGAATGACACAGCAACATATACAACTGGTACAATTTTTATTAATAAACCTGAACAAAAACTTATTATTAACGCAGAGAGTAAATCAATTTTTAATTATAGTTTAAACAACAATTATTTTAAGTTATATCAAACTGCAGATACTTTTACAGTAAAAGAGTTAAATGATACTTATTTTTATGTTAATATATATCCTAATAGCATATTTGAAAACACTACTTTTGTTCAAGACACATTAAATCCTGCACAATTAATTGACAAAATTAAAATTGGTATCATTGAATCAATTTTAAAAGATATGAATTTTTTAAACGATATTGACCATATCAAATTTACAATAAACCATCAAAACAACTCTACTGATTTTTTAAGTAATGGTGAAGTTATTTATATTGATAAAAATGGGCATTCAATTATTGAGAGTATTGTTGTTGTACAAAAATTTTTAAACTCTGTGGGTGCTATTTTAGACTAAAGTCCCCCTAAAATTTAACCTATTTATCTTTTAATTGTTTATTGAATTTAATCTTAACACCAAAATAAAAATTTACACCTTGGTTTGCTATTCCCATATTTTTAAACCTAGAAAGATGATCAATATATTTGGTGTTTAATAAATTATTAACTCCTGTAGTAATTTCAATGGGCATTTTTTTATTTGAAATTTCAAAACTCAAACCTGCATTTACCAATTGGTAACTATTGGTTGATGTTTCAAAAAGCCCTACTCTATTTTGCTGAAATTTGTATATATAATGAACAAAAACATAAGTCAATTTTACTTTACCCTTACTTGAAATTTCTGTAGCAATTTTTGAACTCAATCTTGTTTGTGGGATTAATGGTAATGGGGTTCCATTTTTATCTTCTGCAATAACGGTAGATAAATTACTTTCTAAATGTAACCAATGAATTGTGTGAGGATGATAATGCACACCTACTTCACCACCGTATAAAAAAACATTTGTTTGTAGGTATTCAAATACTGGAATAGTATTTACTACCTTATTTGTTGGCGAAAGGTAAATATATTTATTAATACTATTATAAAACGGATTAATTGAAAAACTTAAATGTTCATTTTTATAATCAAAAGAAAAATCTATTTGGGTAGCATTTTCGTTGGTAAGGTTAGCATCTCCTTTGATGTAACGATTCGTTCCGTGATGCACACCATCTGATAGTAATTCGGTTGTGTTTGGTGCCCTAAAACCACTTGAAATATTGGCTCTTAATTTTGTTTTTTTAAATTTATAAATACCTCCTATTGAAAATGTCAATCCATTATATGAATGATTAAGTTTAGAAAAAACAACATCTTCAGTCATCATTAACTCTGTGTCTATGTTTCTATAATCGTTTCTAATGCCACCTTGAAATTGAAGTTTATGAAATTTTAAATTTCCTATTAAAAATATTCCAAAATCTGTAGTTGTTGCATCTGGTATTAGAATCTCCTCTCCGTTGTTGATATTATTTTGCATCATACCCTGTGAACCTAAGATAAAATCAAATTTGTTTTTAAAAACAGGAGAGTACCATTTAAAATTATAAGTGTAAGTATTTAATTTTAGTCCTAATGCATGTAAATTATTATCATCTTCAAATTCTTTACGGTAATTATTTGTATATCCTAATGTTAAATTCAGTTTTGACTTACCTGTGTAAACAGTATTTTCAAAACTTAAATTATGATTGTCGATAGTTTGAAACGGAAGTATAAAATTTCTTTGAGTAGAAGTAGTGAAAGTCGCATCTTCTGCTATTCCGTAGTTGTTTTGTAGATAACTGTACCGAATATTCGAAATCCAATTATTTGTATTAAAACCAAACGAACTTTTAATGTTTTTTTCGTCAAAACGAGTGTTAAATACTCGGTCAAAATTTGGCACTTGATAATCTGCCTGAGAGGAATACGCCCCAAAAAGATTGAATTTTAATTTACCTTTATGAATTTTAATCCCTGTGCTAGTCATCATTCCTAATGTGTTTGATACAAATTTTGTTTGCACAAATCCTTCTATTGTATTTTGACTTGCATAACGGTCATCTACAAAAAATAAAACACCACCTAAGGCATCAGCACCATAGAGCAAGGAAGCTGGTCCTTTGATTACCTCTACACTTTCTATACCAACCTCACCAACACCTAAACCATGTTCATTCCCCCATTGTTGGTTTTCTATTCTAATTCCTTGTGCATAGGTTACTATTCTATTCCCCGATAAACCTCTAATTACTGGTTTTCCAATACCTGAACCTGTTGTGGTTTGTTGTACTCCTGGAATATTGCTAATGGCTTCTGCTAATGTTAAAGGAGAAATTTGTTGAAGTTCTTTTATTGATTTATGTTCAACATTCACTACGTTATCCCCCTGTAAAATGCCTTTAGGAACGGATACTATCACCTCTTTTAACTCATAATGACCTTTTTCAAGGTAAAACATTTTTTGTTGAATTGTATCTAAATTTATAATTTGGTCAATTGTTTTATATCCGATAAAACTAATTTGTAAATGGATAGTATTGTTGTTTAAAAAGTCAATTAAAAATTGACCATTTTTATCGGTTATTATACCAGATTTTAAATCTACAACATAGACTTGAGCAAAAGGAATTGGCTTTTTAGTCTCTTTGTCTAAAACAGATCCTTTAAAATTTTGCCCAACCGCAGTAATTGATGAAAAGAAAAATAAGAAAATACTAATAATTTTTATCATAATTCAATTATATTTGTAACAACGTTGCAAATATAAATAAGTTTTTACAAATGCAACAATGTTGCAATAAAATGTATGGAAAATTTATTAAAACGAAAAAAGATAAGTGTAACACCATTTAGAGAGAGGGTTTTATCAGTGTTCGCTAAATATAGTAACGCTATTCCTTTGTCTTTAGTTGAAAAAGAATTAAAGGTATATAATAGAATTACTTTATATAGGACTATAAAACTTTTCTTAGAAAAGGGAATTATTCATGAAATTACTTTAAGCGGTGAAGTATCTAATTTCGGAATTTGTAGTGAAAATTGCGATACAATTATGCATCAACACAGGCATATTCATTTTAAATGTACAAAATGTGGAATTATTTATTGCGTAGAAGTTGATACGTTTCCCACTGTTACGCTTCCGGGGTATAAAATTAGTCAGTTAGAAATTCAAGCTACTGGTTTGTGCAAAAATTGTAATTGAACCCTTGCGCAATATATAAGTGTAGATATTTCATAAAAATAAAAGTAATAACAAAACATAACCCTGCTTAAACCTAAAAGCATTGTAAAAAAAATAAATATCATCTTTTGGTGTGATGCTAAATCAAATTTTCATTTATATATTTGTACTTATATAGGGATTTCCCTGTATTAATTAGTGTATAATTAGTGTAATTTTGAAAATAAAAAAAAGATGAAAAAATTATTAGTAACATTAGTTTTAGGAGTTAGTATGATGGCTGTGCAAGCCCAGGACTATACCTCTGCCATTGGGTTAAGAGGTGGATTTTATGGTGGTTTAACATTTAAGCATTTTTTGTCGGAAAAAATGGCTTTTGAAGGGTTATTAACAGCCAAATACCGTGGTATAAACTTTACTGCTTTAGCAGAGTTCCACAATTCAATTAGTGAAGTTGACGGACTAAAATGGTACTATGGTTTTGGAGGACACATTGGATTTTACAATAATAACTATTATTATAATAATTATTTAGGCTCTGATAACTATCTTATGATAATAGGAGTTGACGGGATTCTCGGACTTGAATACACTTTCGATTTTATACCATTTAATTTAAGTTTAGATTGGAAACCTGTTTTTAACTTAATAGGCGCTTCTTATTTTACGCCATACGGTGGTGCTTTATCAGTTAGATATTGCTTTGAATAATTACTAACGTTTTCAAATAAAAAGCTCTCAATGTTTTGAGGGCTTTTTTTATAGACTTTAATACACTAAATAAATATAAATGGCGTTTACACCTTGTTGTTATGTAAAATTCTTATTTTTGCGCCTTTAAATACAGTAGATATGTCCCAAAATCAAAATTTAAACTCAGAGGAATTATTAACCTTTTTATGGAGAAAAAGAAAGGTGTTAATTATTGTTGGAATAACTGCTTTTATACTATCAACAGTAGGGTCTTTATTAATGCCTAATTATTATATGGCAAGGGCAATTGTTTTTCCTACACAATCAAACTCTGTTAGTTTTAATACAAATGGCAGAAGCTCTGTTGTTGAATTTGGTGACGAATCTGATGCTGAACGTTTGTTACAAGTTTTAATTTCACCTGAAATTAGAGACAGTTTGACACAAAAATATGATTTGTACAAGCATTACGACATTGATACTAATAAAGGACACGCTAAATTTGAGTTTCAAAAAATTTACGAAAAAAACGTTGTATTTAGCCGTACAAGATACAACTCTATAAACATAGATGTTTACGATAAAGTACCTGAAGTAGCTACAAATATGGCTAACGATATTGTTAGGTTAGTTGATACTGTTATGAATAGAATGATAAAAGAACGTGCCATTGGACCTATGTGGGCTATACAAGAAGAAGTTAAACTAATAAAGCAAGAAATGGGTGATTATTCTGATAAACTAAGACTGTTTAGTGATTCAGGTGTGGTGAGTAAAGATGAAAGAGGTGATTTATATGCCAATTATTTAATGGCTTTGAAATCGGGAAATAAAACTTTGGCTAACGAAATAAAAACAAAAATTGATTATTCTCAAAAATACGGTTCAGATTACGACATCTACGAAAACTTAACTTTATATTTTGGAGAAAGGTATTCAAATATATTAGATGCTAATGACCAAGCCAGACAATATGCGCAAACTAATATTCAACAAACCATTAGGCATTCTATGGCTGAAGTACCCGATAAAAAAGCCAAACCAAAGCGCTCTATTATAGTAATTGCATCAACCATTGCCGCAATAATTTTCGCCATTTTCTTTTTACTTGCTCAAGAAAAAATTAGAGAATTAAAAACCAAGGTTTAATGCTTAAAACCATTTTACATAACAAGTGGTTGTATGTAATTTCGTTTTTGTTTATTGTAACAAATACATATTTAATATACAATGGTCAATTCACTTTAAATGTTATACCTATTGCATTAATAGTAGTTTACATTGCCTTATTTCATTTCGATAAACTATTTATTATTTTGGTGTTTTTCACTCCTCTATCTATCAACATTGAGGAATTTACCAATGGCGCTATAGGTTTGTTTTTACCTACCGAACCTATTTTATTTGGTATGTTACTTATTTTAATTTTTAATAGTTTTTTTAAACCCATTTTTGACCGTTCTATCATTTTACATCCCGTTAGTATTATTTTTATTCTTCAATTATTTTGGATTTTTTTTACGGCTTTATTTAGTGAATTACCTTTGGTTTCTTTTAAATTTTTGCTTACCAAATTCTGGTTTTTTATCCCCATTTATTTTTATGGTATTCTATTTTTTAAACAAAAAGATACAAGAATTACCACTTTTATTTGGTTATTTATTTCGGCATTAAGTCTGGTTGTAATTTACACTTTAGTAAGACATGCAAGCTATGGTTTTGATGAAGAAACAGGGCATTGGGTTATGACCCCTTTTTTTAAGGACCATACCTCTTACGGTGCCATTTTAGCCTTAGCTTACCCTTTAATTATTGGTTTGTTTATTGAAAACAAAAGTCCTATTGCTAAATTTATTTTAATTTTTTTACTCATACTTTTTGGCTTTGCCATTGTTATGTCATACACAAGGGCTGCTTGGCTTAGTTTATTTGGTGCTTTTATGGTTTACTTACTTATTAAATTTAAAGTAAAGTTTAAATATTTGGCTTTTTTAGGATTTATTGGCATACTTTACATTGCAGTTAACTGGGTAGAAATTGGACATGCTTTGGAAAAAAACAATGCAGAACATGCCACTGAAAATTTTGATGAACGACTAGAATCAATGGCTAATGTTACCTCTGATGCCTCTAATTTAGAACGGATAAACCGTTGGACAGCAGCTTATGATTTATGGACTGAAAGACCCATTTTAGGATGGGGACCAGGAACTTACGCCATGGTTTACGGTTCTTTTCAACGTTCACAAAATTTAACTATTATTTCAACTTCATCTGGTAATAAAGGCAATGCCCATTCCGAATATTTAGGGCCTTTGGCTGAACAAGGAATAATTGGTATGCTATTAATGCTTACACTTGTTGGATTTATTATGTATTATGGCATAATTGTGTATTTAAAACTACCTAGTGATAGTATTCATAAAACTTTTGTACTTGTATCTTTTTTGGCTTTGGTTACTTACTTTGCTCACGGTTTTTTAAATAATTATTTAGATACAGACAAGGCAACGGTTCCTGTTTGGGGACTAACCGCTTACATTGTAATGCTTGACATAAAGCTACGTAAGGTTTACTAAAAAAATCCTAACATAAAGTTAAAAGGTACATTTACTAATTGAATTTAAGATTGGTGGGGTGTTTGCGCTAACGCTTGGTCTTCAAAAGCTATTGTTTTTTCTTGTTTTGGGATTGTGTAGAGTGTGTATACACAAACTTAGGAATAACCTATTTCCTCTTTTTCTCATAGGTCAACCATTGACCTTTCTTTAAATACACAAAATCAAATACAGGAGGATTTGATTCTGTATGCGGTATTTCGTTTGGTATATCCTCTAAGTTTATCTTATTGTTATTAAAATACCATTGTTCTTTCATTGCCACTATATCAAAATGACACAAATAACCACCTTCAATTATGCCAAAAACCTTAAGTTCTGAGGTGTTATAGCACTCGTAGTATTCACCTATTGGATACCCCTGTATATACTGCATACTTAGCTTTATAGAACCATTGGGGTGAAACTCTAAATATTGGCCGTTAAGGGTGTCATTCACAAAAATACAAAGCTCTAATACAACACCTGATTGGATATTTTGTTTAAAATAAATGCCATCACGTAAACCATTTTTATAATACGTTTTTTTTACAATAGAATCATTTAAAAATTCATGATTCCAACCAGACATTACACCATTTACATAACTTTTTAAACTATGAATTTTATAATTATAATCCATATAAATAAAATCAAAATTTTCAGTATTTCCATCTGAATAAATATAAATATGATAATCTCTATCCTTATGCATAATACCATCTTGGTACACATCTATTTTTAGAAAAACAACGGAGTCTCCATCCAACATAAAACTATTCGAATTAGTAGAACGTTTTTCACTTGACTTTATCTCCTTAATTAATCTACAAAAATTATCTGTTTGAAATTGTTGAGCAGATATTTTATTTGTAAAAAAAAGTATAGCAAAAGAGATTACTAGCCTTGTTAAAATTATTTTAGTTATCTTCATCATTCTGAATAATCATTATCAACTATTTTCTCTGTAACTGTAGCATTTCCCATGATGACTATATCTGCACCATTTGAATTTGTCGGATAGTTAATTGTTATAGTAAAACTCGATTCAGAATCAACTGTAAAATTCATTTCAGTTGAAATTCCCCTACTAACTATAACATTACCGTCACTATCTGTAATCGTAACTGTAATAGAACTTATAACATCATCTATTCTATCTGAAACACCTTGAACCATATAATTAAAAACTAAATTATATTTAACATCTGTTGAAGACTTAGGAGCTATATAACTCTTAACGATAGAATTGTCTGAGGGGGAAACTCTTTCGAAAATATCATTATTTTTGTCGTGTTCGAGTATTTTATCTGAAAAATCATTCAACTCTAAGTTAGTAAAATTATGAGTAGAAAATGTATTCTCTGGGTTTTGAAACTCCGTTTTAGGCATTCTTAAATCATATTCAGAACCTTTATAATTTTCACCCAATTCCGG
>DQTE01000227.1 GCA_015662905.1 Crocinitomix sp.
GCAAACACCTGTATAAACGCAGACAGTTGGTGAGTATCGAAAAACAGGCCTGCCTTTGTCGGCAGACAGGCATTCCCAATAAATAATGGCGTGCAGTCTGACTTTGCAGTAGAAGATACTTGCGGATTTAAGAAAAAATACTATCTTTGGAACGAAAACAGGTTATCAGTTTTAAATAATAACCTTGTGAGACTGAACACTTAATATTTAATAAACAATAGAAAAATTCATTAATGGAAAACGTATTAGCAAGATATAAAAGACCTATAAAAAGTATAGCAGACCCAAAAGTAGATGTAAGCTACTGGGAAGATGCCATAGATTTTTTTGAAGAAAAAGAATTTAAAAAATCTGTAGTTGCTACTTTAAACTATATAAACCCAAACTTATTAAAAGATAAAGACATTTCAAATGATTTCGAGATTATACAAATGCAGGGTTCAGCAGAAATTCATGTACAAGTTACTAATAGTACTTTTAAAGTAAGATCTCCTTTTTTAAAAATTACAGATAAAACAAATAGAATTGCTTTATTGAGAAAAATAGCAGAAGTAAATTTTTCGCCATTAACATTAGTACAAATAGTTTTAAATGAAAATGAGTTATGGTTTGAATATAAAATGCCAATTTCTGTATGCCAGCCAAATAAAGTTTATGATGTTTTACGTGAAGTATTTGTAAATGCAGATAGATTGGATGATGAGTTTATAGAAAATTATAAAGCATCATTTTATAAAGAACCAAAAATAACCCCTCTTTCTAGTTCAGAACAAGAGGAAGTTTGGTCTCAAATTTCTAATATTTTTGAAGATTATATTAATTATACACAGTTTTTTAAAGATAAAAGATGGACAGCTTATCAATGGGATATTATTGTAATATCTTTATTAAAACTATCTAATATGCCTTACATACAAGGGGTTTTACGTTCAGATTTAATAGAAAAAATTGATCTATTATTTAATGGCGATATAGATTTTAATCATAGAGTAAATAAAGGAGTGAACTATATGAAAGATTTAGTAAAAACTTCTAAAGAAACTATAATGAAAGATGTTTATCATTCAGAACAGTTTATTTCTCTAAGATGGAGAAGTTCTGAACAGATAGTAAAAGATAGATTAACATACAATTTGAAACAAGTAGAGAAATATGAGAAAGAGGAAAGCTATTTTAACTTATCTTATTATTTACAATTTATTTTATTAAAACTAATTTTTGATTATAATCTTGAGGATAGCTATAAAAAAGCAATAGAAGATGTTCTAGAAGATGTAGCTGGTCTTAATCCTGTAGATGCGGCACCTAAACTTGTAAAAGTTTATTATGCACTTCAAACAGGAACAATAAACAAAAATGAAGAAAAGAAAGAGAAAAAAGGTTTCTTCTCAAAACTTTTTAATTAAAACTGAAACAATGAAAAACACACAAAATTCGATATATAAAATAATAACTGCCAATGGAACAGGCACTGGTTTTAAAGTAGAAAATCATGATTTTTTAATTACAAATTATCATGTAATAAGAGGCAGTAAATTTGTAGCAGTAGAAGATCATAATAAAAATAGATTTTTAGCGAAAGTTTCTATGGTAAATCCAGAAGTAGATTTAGCTTTTTTAGATGTTTCTGGGCTTGAAAATGTTCATGGTACAATTAAATTAGATCCACATAATGAAGTTGCTAATTTGCAAAAAGTATATATCAACGGATTTCCTTTTGGCATGCCTTTTACTGTAACAGAAGGAATCGTTTCTTCTGTAAGCCAGCCCATGTCAGGTCGAAACTATGTGCAAACTGATGCTGCAGTAAATCCTGGAAATTCTGGTGGACCCATGCTTAATGAGCAAGGCGTTTTAATTGGAGTTACCACATCAAAATTTACCCAAGCAGATAATGTTGGTTTTGGGATTCAGCATACTGAAGTTCTTAAACAAATTAATGATTTCAAATTTGATGATGTTCAGTATAGAGTAAAATGTAATTCTTGCGATAGCTTTACAGTAAAAGAAAGCGAGTTTTGCTCTAACTGTGGTAATGGAATTGATATTTCTGTTTTTGAAGAATTTGAAATGTCTCATTTTGCAAATTTTACAGAAAGCGCTTTAAAAGAACTAGGTGCAAATCCTATTTTATGTAGAGCAGGAAAAGACTATTGGGAGTTTCATCAAGGTAGTGCTTTAGTTAGGATATTTATTGTAAATAATAATTATCTTTTTGCAACTTCTCCTTTAAATGATTTGCCCAAAGGAAATTTAGATGAGCTTTTAACATATATCAATTCTAATAAAATAGCACCGTATATGTTAGGCATTTATAATAATAAAATATATGTTTCGTATAGAACACATTTGTCGGACATATATTCTGATAAGAAAGATGAGGTTAAACAAAATTTAATAAACTTAGCCTTAAAAGCAGATGATTTAGATGATTTCTTTAAAGATAATTATGGCTGCGAAATGGCTCAAGAAAGCAAATCTGTTGATACCGATAATCTAGTATCTGAAATACAAAATGCAGTAGTAAAAGAAGCAGAGGTTGAAAAAGTAGAAACCAATGAAAACGAAACTATTGTAGATAAACTAAAAAAACTAAAAAGTTTGTTTGAAATGGATTTGATTTCCGAAAGTGATTACAATGAAAAGAAACAATCTTTGTTAGAATTAATATAGAAAATCAGTTTTTTGGTTTATATATAAATTTTACCTTTAACATTTTCTGTAGATTAGTTTTCAATTTGCCAACCTACCCAAGAATTAACATTCTCAGATACTTTTGGATTTAAGGTAATAGAGAAGATTAATCAAAAAATAGTGAAAACAATTACCTATTTGGATTTAAACTATACCCAGTTTAAAGTTCGTTTTGAAATTTAACGGTATAACATTAGTGTCCAATTAAAATTTACGCCAATGCTTAAAAGTTATTTTTATACTTTTTGCTTGCTTTTGAAGTGGTTTCTTTTTAAAATAATGTTTATCAACTAGTTAAGCTGAAGTCTTTTGTAAGACTTTAATATTAAGATATTTAAAAAATTAATTCAATTCTGTAATAATAGTGTCGTTATCTTCACCTCTTTCAATTAAAGCAATAATGCTCTCAACATCAACGTCATCAATAGACTTATAACCTAGCTTAACAGCATAACGCTCTATTAGTTTTTCTTCTCCTTCCACTATTTTTCCATCAGACACCATCATTCTAATCATATCAATAATCATTTCCATTCTTTCATCCTTTGATATTGGCGGAATAACAGCATAATCCTTAGGATGGTCCATAATCTCACCTATTTGAGTATTGGTTAATCCTATGTGGTGACCAATTTTAAATAATAAACCTAACTCACGTTCATCTAAATGACCATCAACATTAGCAATTAAAACTAAATTTCTAAAATGACCTAAGTCTTGTTGTCTTTCTCCCGATTCAAAATATTTTGCTATTGACATGTTCTATTTTTTTTTTGCAAAAATATATATTTTTTTAAATAATTGTATCAAATAATACCTTAAATCTATAAGTGTGTTCGTAGCGAAATGCGAAGCATTCATAAACACCTTAAAAAGCAAATACAAATTTGTGCATAAAAGTCAAAATGTACAGATATAATTGCTATTTGACGTCAAATAGACACTTACAAATGATTACATTTGCATTGTTATGGTTAAAATGCTTGATTTAAGAATCCCTTATCAAAAAATTAATGATAATGATTTTATTTATAGAATAGTTTTAAAAGAATTGAAGGTTAACTCCGTTAAAGCTATAAATTGGGTAAAAAAATCATTGGATGCTCGTTCTAAAAATATAGTGTATAATTTAAGGGTGGAGGTGTATATTGATAAAGACTTTCAACCGCAAACTGAATTTTATAATCCCCAAAATGTTTCAACCTCTAAAGAGGTAATAATCATAGGAGCAGGTCCTGCTGGTTTATTTGCAGCTTTAAATTGTATCGAAAAAGGGTTAAAACCTATTATTTTTGAAAGAGGAAAAAATGTAAGGGCAAGACGCAGAGATTTAGCAGATATTCATAAGAAAATGAGAGTTAATCAAGAGTCTAATTATTGTTTTGGAGAAGGAGGGGCAGGTACATTTTCTGACGGTAAACTCTATACGCGTTCAAAAAAAAGAGGAAGTGTTAACAAAGTATTACAATGGTTAGTACATTTTGGAGCAGACACCAATATTCTTATTGAAGCACATCCCCATATTGGTACAAATAAGTTACCAAAAATTATTCAAAACATAAGGGCTTCAATTATTGAAAACGGGGGAGAGGTGCATTTTAATTCTAAACTAACTGATTTTATTGTAGAAAATAAAGTTTTAAAGTCCATCGAAATAAATCAGAATCAAATAATAAAAACAGACCGTCTAATTTTAGCCACAGGCCATTCTGCCAGAGATATTTATGAATTATTACATCAACGAAAAATAAAAATTGAGGCAAAACCCTTTGCTTTAGGAGTGAGAATTGAACACCAACAAAAAATAATTGACCAAATTCAATACCATGGTAAACTAAATGATGAAAATTTACCTCCTGCTTCTTATTCATTGGTAACACAAGTTAATGATACAGGCGTGTTTTCATTTTGTATGTGTCCAGGTGGCATTATTGCCCCTTGTGCTACTCAACAAAATGAAGTGGTAACCAATGGTTGGAGTCCTTCAAAGCGTAATAATAAATTTGCCAATTCAGGTATTGTTGTTCAAATAATTCCCGAAAAGTTGCCAAACTACTCACCCAACAATCCATTTGTTTGTTTAGAATTTCAAAAAGAAATAGAGCATAAATGTTGGGTAGCAGCTGGTAAAACACAAAGAGTTCCGGCTCAAAGACTAATGGACTTTATAAATGATAAAACATCTACTAATTTGCCAAAATCATCATATCAGCCTGGTATTGTATCAGTTAATTTGAACAAAGTGTTACCTAAATTTGTTACTGAAAAACTAAGACAAGGTTTTTTAGACTTTGGTAAAAAAATGAAAGGATTTTTAACTAATGAAGCTGTTATTCATGCACCAGAATCACGTACTTCATCTCCTATAAGAATACCACGACATAAATCATCTTTTGAACACATTGAAATTAAAGGACTGTATCCATTAGCTGAGGGTGCCGGCTATGCAGGTGGTATTGTTTCTGCTGCCGTTGATGGTATTAGAATTATAGATAGTTTTGTAAAAGAAACAAATTTTTAGAAATTACCTAAAATAGTACTCCCCTAATAGTATAGATAGAAGTTGTTTAAGGTTGAAAGATAAATTGTGAAAACCAGTTATTTTATTGAATGACAAGGTGTTTTTGAAAAGCATAGCTAAAACTATGGTTATAAAAGACGATAAAAGAATCATTTTTTAACATATTATTATTTGACCTTAAACAACTTTATATAAAAAAAAGGGCTATTTAATTTAAAACAGCCCTTTTTTCAAAACTAACTAAAACCAAATTTTATTTAGAAGATTCAATTTCCTCTTTTACAGTAGCAACTTCTTCTAAAGTTACTTCTTCTCCATCATTACCCCATGCGTGGTAAACATAGTTTAACACATCTACAATTTCTTGGTCAGATAAATTTTGTGGAGTCATTGTACCATTGTATGTTTCTCCATTAACAACTATCTCTCCAGATGAACCTTCAATGACTTGTTTAATGGCTCTCATTTTATCTTCCATTAAATAGTCAGAGTTAGCCAAAGGGGGAAAAGCCTGAGGAATTCCTTCACCATTTGCTTGGTGACAAGCTGCACAAGTTTTACCGTAAATTTCTTCACCAGCAGAATAATCAGCGGTTGAAGCTTCTTCAGCTACTTCTTCATTTTCAGCTTCTTCTTCATGAGCTACTTCTTCAGTATGTTCAGTAGTTCCTTCATGATTTACTGCATCATCTGTTTTTTCTTCTTCTACAATGCATGACGCCATTCCAAACATCAAAGCGAAAATTGTAATGTATTTTAATTTCATTCTTATTTGATTATATATTTATATATTATTCGGCAAATATAATACTATTTTGATGACAATAATATGACAAATGTCACAAATAAAAAAAATATATCTAAGCAAAATCTATTATAATTAAAAATAATTACATTTGTCCAACCGTAAATTGATTAAGCTAACACAATGGAAATTCAAGAATTAAAAAACATAAGCACACAAGTCCGTAGAGATATTATTAGAATGGTATCAGCTGTTAAATCTGGACATCCTGGCGGTTCACTAGGTTGCGCCGATTTTTTTACCACATTATACTTTGATACTATGGATAATAATCCTAATAATTTTAGTATTGGTGGCGTAAATGAGGATATATTCTTCTTATCAAATGGACATATTTCACCTGTGTTTTATAGTGTTTTAGCACGTAAAGGATATTTTGATGTCTCAGAATTAGCTTCTTTTAGAATTATTGGTTCAAGATTACAAGGACACCCTTCGGTTGATAAAGGTTTACCAGGAATTAGAATAGCCTCAGGTTCGTTAGGTCAAGGTTTGTCTGTAGCAATTGGTGCAGCCTTAACAAAAAAATTAAATAAAGATAATAAACTAGTTTACGTACTTACTGGTGATGGTGAATTAAATGAAGGCCAAATTTGGGAAGCCGCTATGTATGCTGCGGGTAATAAAGTAGATAACATTATCGTAACCGTTGATTATAACCATAAACAAATTGATGGAGATATAGATAATGTATTACCGTTAGGTGATTTGAAAACAAAGTGGCAAGCTTTTGGATGGGAAGTACTTGAAATGGATGGTCACGATTTTATATCAATTAAAAAAACTTTTGCTAAAGCCAAGTCTTTAACAGGAAATGGAAAACCAATAGTTATCATAATGACAACCGTAATGGGTAAAGGTGTTGATTTTATGGAAGGAACCCATAAATGGCACGGTTCACCTCCTTCTGATGAACAAGAACAACAAGCTTTATCACAGTTACAAGAAACTTTAGGCGATTATTAATTTCGGATGACTGTATTCATTTCATATCACTTTTAAATACTTTTTTATGAAAAGAATATGGATATTTTTTGCCTTTTTAATTAGCCTTACTCATCTTCAGGCGCAAGAACTAACCCGCATACTATTTATTTTTGATGCTTCAAACTCAATGAATGGAAAATGGGAAGGCGCAACAAAAATTGTTAGAGCTAGAGAGATTTTGTCTGAAGCAATTACAGATTTAAAAGGCATACCAAACCTTGAATTAGCACTTAGAGTTTACGGACATCAATCACCAGTAACACCAGATTATCAAGATTGTAATGATACCAAATTGGAAATTCCTTTTGAAAAAAATAATCACAATAAAATTATAAACTTTATCAAGTACGTTGAACCAAAAGGAACAACACCAATTGCACGTTCACTTGAAGCCGCAGCTGATGACTTTCCAGACAAAAACACTAGAAATGTTATTATTCTTATTACAGATGGATTGGAGGCCTGTGATGGTTTTCCTTGCGCTGTTGCAAAAAAATTAAAAGATAAAGGAGTAAATGTAACCCCTTTTGTGGTTGGTTTAGGTATTGATTTGTCTTATTTAGATAATTTTTCCTGTATTGGAAGATATTATGAAGCATCAACCCTAAATGCGTTTAAAAAAGTAATGGAGTCCATTTTAAGTGATGTACTTTTTAAAACATCAGTTCAAATTGATTTGAATGATATAAACTATAAAGAAACCGAAACCAATACTACCGTTTTTTTTTATGAAGCAGGAACCAAAAACCTTAAATATACCTTTATGCATACTATGAATCGTAAAGGAAACCCCGATACATTAACCATCATTAACCCAGATTTAAAATATGATGTTGTGGTAAACACATTACCTCAAGTAATAGTAAAAAATGTAACCATTAAAAAAGGAATACACAACCATATTGATGCTTATTGTCCGCAAGGAAGTTTAATTGTAAAAATTAAAGGACCAACCAAAACCGCTCAGGTTAAAGTGATTGTTAGACAAGATAATATTGCCTACACCCTTAATGTACAAGAAATGAAAGAAATTCAAAAATATATTGTAGGAACTTATGATGTAGAAGTATTAACCCTACCACGAATTTATTTTAATGATGTACAAATTAAACAGTCTGATTATAAATATCTAATTATTCCAGGGTCGGGATTGTTGTACTATAAAGCATCAAAGTATTTTGTTGGGCAAGTATTTGTTAAAAATCAAGATGATACCTATGAATGGGTTTGCGATTTAGACACCGATAAAACAAAAGGACAACTCTATTTACAGCCAGGTCAATATAAAATAGTGTACAGGCAAAAAGATGCGGTTTCAACTGACTATACACAAGAGAAAAAATTTATGATAATGTCAGGAGAAAATACATCAATTAATTTATAATTTTAAAGTTGATAAATACCTAAAAATAATGAAACATATCAAAATCCAAAATGAAAAAGATACCCGCTCCGGTTTTGGAGCTGGCTTAGCAGAATTAGGAAGAAAAAATCCTAATGTCGTTGCCCTTTGTGCCGATTTAACAGGCTCTCTAAAAATGAATGAATTTAAAGACGAAAATCCACATAGGTTTTTTCAAGTTGGAATTGCAGAAGCTAATATGATTGGATTAGCGGCAGGTCTAACTATTGGAGGTAAAATCCCTTTTACTGGAACATTTGCAGTATTTTCAACGGGTAGAGTGTACGACCAAATAAGGCAATCTGTAGCATATTCAAATAAAAATGTTAAAATATGTGCCTCTCATGCAGGATTAACCTTAGGAGAAGATGGCGCAACTCATCAAATTTTAGAAGATATTGGCATGATGAAAATGCTACCTAATATGACTGTAATTTGTCCTTGCGATTACAATCAAACAAAGGCAGCAACCATTGCAATAGCAGAACATCAAGGACCAGTTTATTTAAGATTTGGAAGGCCAAAAGTACCAAATTTCACAGATGAAAATCAAAAATTTGTAATTGGAAAAGCAGACTTAATCAACGAAGGTAAAGACGTAACAATTATTGCAACGGGACACTTGGTGTGGAAAGCTATTGAAGCAGGACGTATTTTGTTAGAAAAAGGAATTAATCCTGAAATAATAAATATACATACCATTAAACCTTTAGACAAAAAAGCAGTCTTAGATTCGGTGCGTAAAACTAAATGTGTTGTAACTGCTGAAGAACATATGATGAATGGAGGTTTAGGTGATTCAATAGCACAATTACTTGGAGCAGAAATGCCAACCCCCATAGAAATGGTAGCTGTTAATGATAAATTTGGTCAATCAGGAAAAGGTGAGGACCTATTAACTAAGTATAACATTAATACGCCAGACATTGTAAAAGCTGTTGAAAAGGTAATTGCAAGAAAGTGATGCCTTAAAATATGGAAAGGTTTTCGTAACAAAAATATTATTTATAATTATAACCCTTTTAAATAAATGAGCCTTTATTCTGATAAAGAATTACTAAAACTTTATGAGGATAATAACGTTGTAGGTTTTAAAATTATAGTCAAACAATTTCAAGAACGTGTGTATTGGCAAATCCGTAGGTTAACAAAAAACCATCAGGATACGGAAGATGTTATGCAAAACGTATTCATAAAAGTATGGAAAGGATTACCAAAATTTAAAAAAAACTCTGCTTTATATACTTGGATATACAGAATAACGTTTAATGAAACACACACATTTTTAACTAATAATCAAAAGCGAAAAAACATAAATTTAGACCCACCAATTTTTGAAAATCTGCCTACGGAACAATCACACTTTTTTTCAACTACTGAAAAGGAGATTTCTGGCGCCGAAATTGAACAAATATTGTTTAAAGCCATTAGTACCTTACCAGAAAAACAACAACAAGTATTTAGATTACGTTATTTAGACGAGATGAAATTTAAAGACATAGCCATATTTCTTAATTTGAGTGAAGGGGGCGTTAAATCTAATTATCATCATGCAGTAAAAAAAATTGAAGACCTCATCAGGCAGTATTAAACCAATTACGAATAAATGAGTCTAAAAATATGATGAAGGACGATAAAAACATATTGAATAAATTTAAAAAAAGGAAAACACCAAAAGTACCACAAGCTTTTTTTGATAGTTTTGTTGATACTATAACCTCAGAATTGAAAAATAATACTTCAATTATAAATCAAATTATAAAAAGAAAACAACCAAAAGTATCAGCTGAATTTTTTGATAACTTTGCAGATAATATAACAATAAAACCGGTAAGAAAAAGAAAAGTAATTTCGCTCAAAATATTTATTATTTCATCAGTTGCAGCCTCATTACTACTTTTTATCATTTTAAACTTAAATTCTAATAATCAAATGATTGCTCAACAAAAACTTAATCCACAAATAGAATTTAGTAATTCATCTTTAGCAGAATATAATGATGAATATTTAGCGACTCTATTTGAAGAAGATGATTTAGTTGAATTTATAATTGATAATCAAATTGGTATTGAACAAATTCCTGATGAAAATGATGAATTGTTTAATCAAATAGAGTCGGAATTAGATGATTTTATGTACGAATTTTAGAACCTTTATAAAACAAAATAACATGAAAAAATTAATCCTTTTACTACTTTTAGGTGTCATTTTTACAAGTGTGGCTCAAAGTCAAAAACCTAATGATAACCACAACGACATTAAAGCGCAAAAAATTGCCTTTCTAACATCCCAATTAAATTTGACAGTAAGTGAAGCAGAGAAATTTTGGCCTATTTATAATGAATATGATGCAAAAATAAAAGCAAATAGAAAGGTTTATAGAACAAAAATGAAAGCCTTTAAAAATAGTGATACATTAACAGATGATGAAGCTTATACATTAGCTGAAGAAATATTGGACTTAAATGAAGAAAAAACGCAAATTAAAAAAGAGTATTTAGTTAAATTCTCTAAAATACTTGGAAAAAAGAAAGGAGCTAAGGTATTTTATTTAGAACAAAAATTTAAACGAGAATTACTCCATAAAATAAGAAATTCAAACCAAAAACCTGAAAAAAAGTAAATAAAATACCTTAAATGGTGTTTTCTAAAACGCTTAAATACGCACCATTTAACTATCATTTATGATGATGGATTCTGAGTATTTTTCAATATCACCTAATTAAATATCACCTATTTCAATTGTAAAAACACATTTTTGAAGACGTCCATCCTCTAGAGGAGTAATAGTAGATGTCCAATTAGATTCAATTGATACCGGTTTTTTTAAAATAGAATCGTGAATAGTTTTTATAATTAATGTATCGCCTAACCATTTACAAGGTTCGCTATTTTGCTCACTATCTAGGTTTTCAAAACTATATATCATTTTTTCTTGCTGAGGAAAAATATAATACAAAGAGTCAAAATCAGGGTTTAAAACAGTAATTGTATCAAAACTATTATTTTGAATAAACCTTTGATGTTTAAAAGATTTATCACAAGAAAACAATGTGAATGTTATTAAAATAAGGGCAAAATTTTTCATTTAACGAATAACGAATTAATAAATTTAGTAAAGCAAAACTAAGTAAAATATACTAATTTTGTCCCTAATATTTATAAATTTATGAATAATTTTTCCATTAATGTGATTTATGAGGATAACCATTTGATAGTAGTCAACAAAAAATCTGGCGATATTGTTCAAGGAGATAAAACAGGTGATTTACCTTTATCTGATGAAGTAAAAACCTATATTAAAGCAAAATATAACAAACCGGGTAAAGTTTATTTAGGAACAGTCCATAGACTAGACAGACCCACTTCTGGTATAGTTTTATTTGCAAAAACATCAAAGGCACTCAGTAGAATGAATAAAAAGTTTAAAGACAAAGACATTCAAAAAACTTATTGGGCTGTAGTTGAAAAACCAAAAAATATAAACAAATTTCCATTGCAAAATACACTAATTGATTTTTTAAAGAAAAATGAAAAACAAAATAAAAGTTACTGTTTTAAGCAAGAAATTAACGGTGCTAAAAAATCAGAATTAAGTTACAAAGTAATTGGTAAGGGAGATAATTATTGGTTTGTAGAGATAAAACCTAAAACGGGGCGTCATCATCAAATTAGAGTGCAATTATCCAATATAGGTTTAATCATTAAGGGCGATTTAAAATATGGAGCAAAACGTTCTAATAAAGACGGTTCAATCCACCTGTTAGCAAGACAACTTGACTTTATACACCCCGTAAAAAAACAACCTATTACAATTAAAGCAAATCCACCCAAAGACACTTTATGGGATGAGTTTTTAAAGCAATCTGAAAAAAAAGAAAGGTCGTAAAAATCTAACTACAAATTTTATTGTTTGCAATTTTATAAATTTATCAAACCTAACTGTATATCAGTTCTATTTGTACGAACTTTAAATACGAATGAAGTTAATCATAAAAAAATTATTAAATTTAGCCACCAAAATAAAATAATAAATTATGACAACGATACAAAATTATGTGTTAGGCAAGTGGGTTAGTGGAGAAGGTGTAGAAACAGAGCATTTTAACGCAATAACTGGTGAAAAAATAAGTGAGGTATCATCAAAAGGATTAGACTATAAAGCAATTAGAGATTACGCAATAAAAAATGGAGGGACAGCGCTAAGAAAAATGACTTTTCAAGAGCGTGGTTTAATGCTAAAATCTTTGGCTTTACATTTATTATCAATAAAAAAAGAGTTTTATAAATTAAGTGCAGCAACAGGTGCCACTAAAATAGATTCTTGGATTGACATTGAAGGAGGTATCGGTAATTTATTTGCCAACGCTTCTTTAAGACGACAATTCCCAGATTTACCCTATTATGTTGATGGAGACACAGTTCCATTATCCAAGGGTGGAAGTTTTATTGGACATCATATTATGGTGCCTAAGGAGGGAGTAGCTATTCATATTAACGCTTTTAACTTTCCTATTTGGGGAATGTTAGAAAAAATAGCAGTTAATTTAATGGCAGGAGTGCCAGCTATTGTTAAACCCTCTGAATACACTTCTTATCTTACAGAATTAATGGTAAAAGCCATTATAGATTCTAAAATTTTACCTGAAGGCGCATTGCAATTAGTGGCAGGTAAAGGTCATGGAATTTTAGACCATTTAACCAATCAGGATGTGGTAACTTTTACAGGTTCTGCTAAAACAGGGCGTATGCTAAAATCCTTGCCAAATATAGTTGAAAACTCCGTACCGTTTAATATGGAAGCAGATTCATTAAATGCTTCAATTTTAGGAGAGGACGCCGTACCAGGAACAGCTGAGTTTGATATTTTTATTAAAGAAGTTCACCGTGAAATGACCGTAAAAGCAGGTCAAAAATGTACAGCAGTTCGTAGAATAATTGTACCTGAGAAATTAATGGATGATGTACAAGAAGCGCTATCAAAAAGACTAGCTAAAACTGTTATTGGAGACCCTGCTAATGAAAATGTACGTATGGGAGCACTTGCCACACCTTTACAAGTTGAAAGACTAAAAGAAAACTTATCTATTTTAATGGAAGAACAAAATGTTGTGTTTGGTGATTTAGACAATTTTGATGTAGTTGATGCTGATAAAAATAAAGGTGCTTTTTGTTCACCAATCTTATTCCGAAATGATAAACCTTATGAAAAAACTAAAGTACATGACGTAGAATGCTTTGGACCTGTATCTACCATAATGCCTTACAAAAATTTAGATGATGCCATCGCACTAGCAAAAATGGGTAAAGGTTCGTTAGTGTCTTCTATCATTACTGCTGACGACAAAATAGCAACAGAATATGTGGTAAACGCAGCCTCAATGCACGGGAGAATTTTAGTTTTAAATGAAAGATGTGCAAAAGAATCAACAGGACACGGTTCTCCAATGCCATTGTTAACACACGGTGGACCTGGTAGAGCGGGAGGAGGAGAAGAGATGGGCGGAAAGCGTGGTGTATTACATTATATGCAAAGGACAGCAATACAAGGACATCCTCAAACCATAACAGCCATAACGCAACAATTTCAAATAGGTGCTGACCAACCAGAAGCTATGCCTCACGTATTCCGTAAACATTTTGAAGAGTTAAAAGTAGGAGAAACTGTATTTACACATAAACACACTGTTACAGAGACTGATATCACAAATTTTGCAAATGTGAGTGGAGATAACTTTTATGCTCACATGGATGCTACTTCATTAGACGGAACAATTTTTGAAGAACGTGTGGCACATGGATATTTTCTTTTATCAAAAGCGGCTGGATTATTTGTTGACCCTAAAAAAGGACCTGTTTTGTTGAATTATGGAATTGATGAATGTAGATTTACAAAACCAGTTTATCCAGGCACTACAATTGGAGTAAGATTTACGGTAAAAGAAAAAATCAATCAAGAAAAAAAATCTGATGATGATATTGCTAAAGGAATTGTTAAATTTTTAGTAGATATATATGACCAAGAAGGAGAAACGGTTGGAATAGCCACTATTTTAACTATGGTAAAAAAACTAGACCAAAGTAAATAATTTACAAAAGATAAAAAACATTTTCTTTCATAAGACAATAATCTTTTTACTTTTGTTTCACAATAAATAAAACAACTATAAAAAACAACAATGAAAAATACAGCTTTAAATGAAACTCATATAAGTTTAGGTGCTAAAATGGTGCCTTTTGCAGGTTACAACATGCCTGTACAATACGAGGGGGTTACCGTAGAACACGAAACGGTTAGAACAAGTGTAGGAGTTTTTGATGTGTCTCACATGGGAGAGTTTTTAATTACTGGGCCAAATGCGTTAGACCTAATTCAAAAAGTAACTTCAAATGATGCCTCTAAACTATACAACGGAAGAGCACAATATAGTTGTTTACCAAATGACAATTTAGGCATTGTTGATGATTTGATCGTATATAAAATAGAAGATGAAAAATATCTTTTAGTAGTCAATGCTTCTAATATTGAAAAAGATTGGAACTGGATTTCTAAACACAATACAATGGGAGCAAAAATGAAAGATTTATCAGAAGATTATTCCCTTTTAGCCATTCAAGGTCCTAAAGCTGTTGAAGCTATGCAATCATTAACCCCAGTAGATTTATCAACCATTAAATTTTATCATTTTAAAGTAGGTAAATTTGCAGGTATTGATAATGTAATTATTTCTGCTACAGGCTATACAGGATCAGGAGGTTTTGAAATTTACTGTAAAAATGAAGAGGTAGAACAAGTTTGGAAAAAAGTATTTGAAGCTGGTAAAGATTTTGGAATAAAACCAATTGGATTAGCAGCCAGAGACACATTGAGATTAGAAATGGGATATTGTCTTTATGGAAATGATATTAATGACACAACCTCACCTCTTGAAGCCGGTTTAGGTTGGGTAACAAAGTTTACAAAAGATTTTGTAGGTGCAGAAAAATTAAAGCAACAAAAAGAAGAAGGAGTTAAACGTAAATTAATCGGATTTGAACTTATTGATAGAGGTGTTCCAAGACACGATTACCCAATCGTAGATAATCATGGAGATGAAATAGGTGTTGTAACATCTGGAACAATGGCACCTTCGATAAAAAAAGCAATAGGATTAGGATATGTCCCTACAGAATTTGCAAAAGAAGGAACTGAAATTTTTATCCAAGTACGAAAAAAACAACTAAAAGCAATTGTGGCTAAACCTCCTTTTTATAAAGGGTAAATGTATAGTTTTAAATGAAAATAATTATTTCTGGAGGTGGAGCTGTAGGTTACCATCTAGCAAAAATGCTGTCAAGTGAGTCTCAAGATATTTATCTCATTGATGAAAGTCAAGAGCGTTTAGATTACATTCAATCTCATATTGATGTTTTTGCCATTAAAGGTGATGCTAAATCAATATCAATTTTAAAAGAGGCTAAAGTTGAATCTAGCGATTTAGTTATAGCAGTAACTTCCTCTGAAGAAACCAACTTAATAGTATCTATTTTAGCTAAAAAATTTGGTGCAAAACGAGCAATTGCAAGAATTAATAATTTAGAATTAACAAAAGAAAATAATCAAAAACTATTTAGAGAGTTAGGGGTTGATAACCTGATATCACCTGTAAAATTGGCAGCAGAAGAAATTCAAAGATTACTAAAACGCTCCGCCTTTACTGATGATTGCGAATTTGAAGGAGGTTTATTAAGGGTATTTGGTATTTCTGTTGGACAAAATTCTGTACTCATTGATAAAACTGTTAAGGAATCCGAATACTTGAATGAAAAACTTACATTTAAGCCTATTGCGCTTCACAGAAAAGAGGATACTATTATTGTAAATGCTCAAACCGTTATCAAACAAAATGATATTTTATATTTTGTATCAAACCCAGAATCTATTGACACTATAATGAATATTTGCGACCAAAGATGTTTTGATATTAAAGATATAATGATTTTGGGAGGAAGTAGTATTGCTGAGGCTGCAGCCGAAATTCTTGAAAATGATTATAGAGTTATTTTGGTAGAAAAAAATAAAAGTAGATGTGAGTACTTAGCAGGTAAACTTAAAAAATCTTTAGTCGTAAATATTGATGGACGTGATGTAACAGCTTTAGAAGAAGAAGGATTAATTGATATGGATGCTTTTATTGCCGTTACAGGAGATTCCGAAACTAACATTATGTCCTCATTAATGGCTAAAAATCATGGCGTTAAAAAAACCATTGCAAGGGTAGAAAACATAGATTACATCCACTTATCTCAAAATATTGGAATTGATACTTTGATTAATAAAAAAATCATTGCAGCGGCAAACATGTTTAAATATGTTAGAAAAGGCGAAATTAGTGCCATAGCTAGTTTACATGGCGTTGATGCTGAAATCATTGAATTTAAGGTAAAGGCTAATTCTAAAGTAACCAAAAAAACAATTAGAGAACTAAAATTCCCTAAAACTGCAAATATTGCAGGAGTTATCAGAAACAATGTTGGTTTTATACCGTTTGGTGATTTTCAATTGCAAGAGGGAGATAAAGCTGTTGTTTTTTCATTAACCGAATCAATAAATAAAATTGAAAATTATTTCTCTTAAACATGCCAAAAAAACTCATAAATTCAAGTGTTGTTTTAAATGTAATAGGAGGGCTACTCTTAATTATGGGTGTATTGATGCTAACATCAATTTGCTTTTCAATTTATTATCACGAAAATTTATTACCAATACTTTTATCCTCAGGCATTACTCTTTGTGTAGGTGGCGCATTAAAATACTTTACAAAAAGTAGTAAGGATGCAGAAATAAAAAAAAGAGAAGGGTATTTAATTGTAACTTTTAGCTGGATTTCAATGGGAGTTTTTGCTACTCTACCTTATTTGTTAAGCGGGGCTATACCTACCGTTACCAATGCCTTTTTTGAGTCAATGTCTGGTTTATCAACAACTGGGGCTTCAATTTTAGATAATATTGAAGAATTACCTAAAGGTATTCTCTTTTGGCGTAGTATGACACAATGGCTTGGTGGTATGGGAATTATTGTACTAACCATTGCAATTTTACCCATGTTAGGTATTGGTGGAATGGAATTATTTGTGGCTGAAGCGCCAGGACCAACCAAAGATAAAATTCATCCAAGAATTAAAGAAACCGCTAAACGTTTATGGATTATTTATCTAGGGTTAACAGTTGCTGAAACTATTATTCTGATGTTTGCAGGTATGAATTTTTATGACGCTATAAATCATTCATTAACCACAAATTCAACAGGTGGTTTTTCAACAAAACAAGATAGCATTGCTTTTTTTGATTCTGCATTAATTGAATATATTATTGTGTTTTTTATGTTTTTTGCAGGTACAAATTTTACTTTACTGTATTTTGCTTTAAAAGGAAAATTTAAAAAGATATTAAAAAATGATGAATTTAAGTGGTACTTGTTTGCAGTAATAGGATTAATTATAATTTTAGGACCTATTATTTATTACAACAATACATCTGGATATGATTTAGGGCGTTCATATAGAGCAGCAACTTTTCAAACAGTTAGTATCATTACTACAACAGGGTATGCAAGTGGAGATTTTACAACTTGGGGACCTCTGGCAGAATTTGTTTTCTTTCTTCTCTTATTCTCTGGAGCTTCTGCTGGCTCAACCTCAGGTGGAATCAAAATTGTAAGAATTGTATTATTGATGAAAAATGGTTTTTTAGAATTTAAAAGACGCCTACATCCTAATGCTGTAATACCTGTTCACTTAAATAAAGAGCCAGTTTCAAATATAATTATATATAATTTATTAGCATTTATTTTCTTGTATTTATTTATTTATACAATAGGCGCATTACTCATGACTGCTTTTGGGGTAGATTTACTTGAATCTTTATCTACCGTAGCCACTTCATTAGGAAACGTAGGACCTGGAATTGGTGATTACGGCCCTAGCCATTCGTTTTCTACTTTACCTTCGCCTGCTAAATGGTTACTCTCATTTTTAATGCTCTTTGGAAGATTAGAGCTATTCACTGTCGCTTTAATTTTAACCCCATATTTTTGGAAAAGAAATTAACAGATTTTTAACCTTAGGATTCCATTTGTAGGGAACAATTTATTTTTTAATTTGAGAGTTATTGTTTAACTTTACATAAAAATTAGTTTTAATATGAAAAAAAATACACTATTTGTACTAATGTTGATTATAACAGTAACCGTTATAGGACAAAATTCATCTGATATACAAACCACATTTAATTGGTCAATTTACGCTGATACATTTTACGTAACTCCTGCTTTAAGAGATATAGAACCAGTTGAACCAACTTACAATACAAAAAGTGGTGAGTTTGAATCTAAAAATAACTTTAGACGTCAAAAATATACTAATCCCAACGCTTACCCTCACGGCAACGACCCCGTATGGCAAAGTAAACAAGGGAAACAATTTAATAAAGCTCCCATTCAAAACTTTAATGGCGTTGTTGCAGGTCTAGCAATGCCACCAGACCCATCAGGAGCTGTCGGTCCAAATCATTATGTACAAATGGTAAATTCCTCAATTCAAATATTTGATAAAACAGGAAATTCTTTATGGGGACCCAGTGCATTAACTTCAATTATAACGTCAAATGCTGGAGATCCAATTGTAATGTACGATAGATTTGCAGACAGATGGTTTTTAAGTGGATTTGGAAACGGAAATTCTTTATCTTTTGCTGTGTCACAAACTAACGATCCAACTGGTGCTTACTATGTTTGGGAGTTTACCATGTCAAGTTTTCCTGACTATCCTAAATATGGGCTTTGGCATGATGGATACTACATTACTGCAAATAAAAGTGGAGAAGATTGTTTTGTTTTAGATAGAGATGCTATGCTGGCTGGTGATGTTAATGCACAAATGATTTCTTTAAGCATTCCTAATTTAGCTACAGGTTCAGGTACATCCACTGGAGGGTTTCACTCTGTTATTCCAGCTCACGCCGATTTTGCAATGCCACCAGCTTCAAAAAAAATGACATTATTTTATTTCCAAGATGATGCTTGGTCAGGAGTGTCGCAAGATGAGATTAAAATTTGGGAAGTAAGTGTTGATTGGGTAAATACAGTAAATTCAAATGTAACCGAAATTCAAACTGTAGCAGTTACCCCTTTTGATTCTCAATTTAATTCCAGTTGGAATGATATTGAACAACCAGGAACATCTCAAAGATTAGATGCCATACCTGGTGCATTTATGTACAGAGCTCAATATACAGAATGGGGTACTCACAACACCATAATGTTATGTCATACCGTTGACGTTGACGCTACAGATCACGCGGGAATAAGATGGTATGAGCTAAGAGAGAATGGAGGAACTTGGTCTGTTTACCAACAAAGTACATTTGCTCCTGACGCTGAAAGTAGATGGTTAGGGAGTATCTCTATGGACTATCAAGGTAATATCGGGCTTGCTTATTCAATCTCTGGTCCAACTGTAAATCCGTCGTTAAGATATACAGGTCGTTACGCCACTGACCCACTAAACCAAATGACCTTGGCAGAGGAAGTTATCATAAATGGAACAGGAGTCCAAACAGGTGGAAATCGTTATGGTGACTATGCACATATATCTGTTGACCCTGATGACAATGCTACATTTTGGTACACAGGTGAATACATAGTATCTGGCGGTAATAGAGCTACAAGAATAGTATCTTTTAAAATAGCAAATGATTTTAATGATGACTTGGGAGTAATTGCATTAGTCGCACCTTCTAACGGAAATTTATCAGCTAATGAAACCATTACAGTAACCGTTAAAAATTTTGGTTTATTAGACCAAAGTAACTTTGACATTAATTATCAAATTAATGGTGGAGCAGTAGTTACTGAAACGTACAATGGAACTTTAACTGCAGGCTCTACATTTGACTATACGTTTACACAAACAGCTGATTTAAGTACGATAGGACAAATTTATAATATGGACTTGTTTACCTCTTTGCCAACTGATATGTTTATTCAAAATGATACTTTTAAGACCAATGTTAAAAATCTTTATGCTAATGATGTAGGTGTTACAATTATAAACAACCCTACTACTGGAACTGGATTAGGTACTCAAGCTGTAACAGTTACACTAGAAAATTTTGGATATACAGACCAGTCTAACTTTGATGTGGCTTATTCAATAGACGGTGCTGCACCTGTAATTGAAACCTACGCTAACAATCTAACAGCAGGAACTTCTAGTACATTTACATTCTCTACCCAAGCCGATTTAACAGCATTGGGAACCTATAGTATTGAAGCTTATACACTAT
Source organism: Crocinitomix sp. (assembly GCA_015662905.1). Classification (GTDB taxonomy): domain Bacteria; phylum Bacteroidota; class Bacteroidia; order Flavobacteriales_D; family Crocinitomicaceae; genus Putridiphycobacter. The sequence goes on from DQTE01000227.1 coordinate 20,735, forward strand.
TAAGTTCTGATAGTGATAATTCAAATGATACAACTATAACCTCAGTTGAAAATCAAAATTGTCAACCTCAAGCTAACTGTAGCTATGGAGATGGATTTACTAATTTTGTATTGGAAAACATTAACAACTCTTCAGGATGTTCTAGTGGTGGATATAGTGATTATACAAATCAATCTACAGATTTATATAGAAATGAAACTTATAATTTAACCGTTGCCTCTGGATATAATCCTCAATACACAACTGTTTGGATAGATTTTAATGATAACTTTTCTTTTGAACCAAATGAAAAAATTATTGATGGGGTTCAAACTAATTTAGGTGCAACTTTAAGTTTTACCATAGATGCAAATGCAAATTTGGGCGAACATTTGTTGAGAGCAAAATCAAGTGATGTTTTATCAAATACACAAGATGCTTGCTTAGATATGCAATACGGAGAAACTGAAGATTACAAAGTGTTTATTAAATCTAATGTTGGTGTAGAAGAACAGTCTTTAACCCCACAATTACAAATTGTATCTATACAAAATGGTGTTTATACCTTAAAATTTAATACTAATCAGTCTTTTAATGGACAAGTAATGATTCATAACTCACTTGGACAGTTAGTGTATTCAGGTACTGTTAATACTGATAAAACCATTACGCTTGATTTGTCTAAATATGCTAAAGGTGCCTATTTAATCAATGTAATTTCTACTGATTTCAGTTCAGTGATAAGAGTGGTAAATAGTAATTAAATTTAAGGTTTTAATAAAATCAAAAGCGTCCTGAATATTTTTAGGACGCTTTTTAACTTATTAATTGACTTTAAACAACTTTATCATATATCCATCTTAACATTTCCATTGTTTGTAGAAAACCCTTACGGATTTAAATATTTTATCTAATTAGACCTACAATTAATAAATACAGACAAAAATTATTGATTATCATCTAATGATGAAAAAGTAAAATAATAATTAAACCCTTTAGATGTATCAAGGTTAAATTCTCCATCAAGTTGATCTACTAATGTAGAAATAAGCTCCATTCCTAAGGAATTTGAGCTTAACTCTTCAAAATTTGTGTCAGAACCTATACCGTTATCTTTAATATTTAAAACCGTTTTTCCATTTTCACAACTAGTAGAACAGAATTTAATGTAAATTTCAGCATTTTCTTTATCATTAAAGGCATATTTAAAAGTATTAGTAATTGCCTCATTAATGATTAAACCAATCGGTATCAAAACATCTAAATGGTACTTATCTGGGCTAATATCGTATGTAAATTTTATAAGTTTATCACCATTTATAGAGTTGTGAATATTTGACACCAATTCTTTTATATAGTTCTCTACATTTAGCTTTGATAATTCATTGCTTTGATACAATTTTTCATGGACTAATGCCATAGCTCGTATTCTGTGTTCTATCTCAGAAATTTTTTCTGCAAAGTTATTAGGCGTAATATATTCACTTTGTAATCGTATCAAACTAATAATAATTTGTAAATTATTTTTTACCCTATGATGTATTTCTTTTAGCAATAGATCTCTTTCTTCTTTACTAATTAAGGTTTGAATTAATTCTTCATTTTTTTGTTGAGTTAATAATTGTTGTTTAAATAAGTTTCGGGCATAATTTTCTAAAATATAGGACGCTAAAATATAAGTAAAACTAAAGGAAATCATAAATATTAAATTATTATATAATAAGTATTCAAAATCTAGTATTCCATCAATAGTTAGTAGTTTTTGTTTATAAACGGCAATTAAAATATAAAGTATATTTAAAATAATAATAATAACTGTAGAAGCGTAAAACCTAAGACGAAATATGATGATACAAATCATTATTAATGGAATGCCGGCATAATATGTAATAAAAGATAGATCTGATTTCTCGCCAATGTAGATCATAAATAAAATACCAAAACCAAATGATAAAATTTGAGAGGAAATGATAAGTTGAAAATGTTTGATAAAAATTGGTTTAAAGGTTAAATAATAGATGATAATTAAGGAGGGAAGCCATATAAATAATCGGATATTCCATACTAGTTTATAATGGCTAGGAATTTGGTAATAATCTAACCAAGAAAATAAAAAATTAACTATTACAGCCATTATAATTGCTATGCGAACATAAGCTATCGAACTTTTATTGTAGTTTTCAATAAACTGTAACTCAGTTTTTTTATCAAACTTTTCTAATTTCAACATCTGTAACAAATATAACAATAAAATTTGGTTTATTTAGCTTTTGATTGAAGTTGTTTAAGGTTGAATGATAAAAGAATCATTTTTTAACTTATTATTTGAATTTAAATAACTTATACCTTAAATCCGCAAGTATGTTCGTAGCGAAAAGTCAAAATATACGTTAGAACTTTACTATGTAAAATCACGAACACCAATAA
>DQTE01000327.1 GCA_015662905.1 Crocinitomix sp.
ATTTTTAACATGGTAATTTAAATTTTGACAAAACTAACAAAGAATATTTAATTATCATTGAATTTATTATATTTGTGAAAGGATTTAATAATAAAAGTTATGAAACAATTATATATTATTGTATTTACATTGTTTTTTATAAATATTTTATATGCTCAATTACCAAATGATTGTGTAAATAGTATCATTGTTTGTGGGAATAGTAATATAGATTTAGATGTAGAAGGTGTTGGTATTCAAGAGTTAAATGGAACAAATAATTGCTCTAGTCAAGAAAATAATACCATTTGGTTTAAGGTAACTTCATCAACAAATGGGACTTTAGGCTTTACATTAACACCAAATAGCATAAATATTAATGAGGATTATGATTTTTTTGTTTATGGTCCAAATGTAACTTGTGGTAATTTAGGAAATGCCATTAGGTGTTCAACAACCAATCCTTCAATGGCAAACCAAGGAAATAATTTAACAGGAATGTTGGATACTGTAGACGATGAGTTGAGCGAAGGTCCAGGTCCTGACGGTGATAGTTTTGTTGAATGGTTAACAGTACAAGCAGATGAAACTTATTATATTATTATAGATAGACCTATTGGGACAAGTCCGTTTTCATTAGAATGGACAGGTACTGCAACATTTTATGATGCGCCAAATAGTCAATTGCCAAGTGGACAAGATTTAGATTATGAAAGTTGTGCTTCCAATGGTAATGGATCTGCTACTTTTGATTTAACTCAAGATGAAAGTTTGGTTGTTGGAAATCAGAATGTATTCGTTGATTATTATACTAGCCTTAGTGATGCTCAAATAGGTATTAATCCTATTTTAGCAACAACTTCCTTTACTACAAATTCAACCACACTATTTATAAAATTAACTGATATAACAACAGCATGTTTTAGTATATTTGATATAAATATAGACGTTACTCCTTTTATAACTTTACCAGATTTGGATGATTTTTATTTATGTGAATTGGATAATAATAACAAAGATTTTTTTGATTTATCTCAACAAAATTCTTTAGTAGACCAATTAGTTACTAACAACCAAGTTTCTTATCATGAAACGGAGAGCAATGCTCTTTCTGGTCAATTTGACTTGCCTTTATTTTATGAAAATAGTAATAATCCACAAATAGTATGGATGCGTTTTGAAGATTTAGATACTGGTTGTATTGGTGTTTCATCTTTTGAAATTGCAGTTTTTCAAACACCAATTGCTCATTTAATTACCGATTGGTTTGTTTGTGATGATGATGGAGATGGTTTTTATGAATTCGATTTGTTGAGTTTAGAATCGGATATTTTAAACGGACAGAATGGAAATTTTATTGATATTAGTTTTCATCATTCTATGGATGATGTTATAAATAACGTGAATCAACTACCTTCTAATTACACCAATGAAACATCTTTTATTGTAGAAGAAATATTTGTAAGAGTTGAAAATAATCTTCACACAGAATGTTATGATGCTACTTCATTTCACATTAAAGTATTTAATACGCCAATTGCAAATCAATTAGATGATTGGATAGTTTGTGATGATGATGGTTTTTATGAATTCGATTTGAATACGTTACATCAAAATATTTTAAATGAGCAAGATGAGAATGAATTTGATATCAGCTTTCATATTTCACAAAATGATGCAGATACTAAATCAAATTTATTGCCACAGCTTTATACCAATACCGACTCTTTGGAAGAAATATTTGTTAGAATTGAAAATCCAAATTTACCAAGCTGTTTTGATACATCTTCATTTATTCTAAACATATATACACAACCAGCAATTACGGTCTTGGATAAATGGAATATTTGTGATGATATTGATAATGATGGGTTTTATAATTTTGATTTCACCAATTTATTTGATGATATATTAAATGGTCAAGATGAAGCAATAATAGATATTAGCTTTTACCAATCTCAAGTAGATGCAGATTTTAAAATCACACCTTTTGATTTAAACTATACAAACAAAGAATCCTTTTTAGAAGAAGAAATTTTTATTCGGTTAGAGAATGTAGAAAAAAGAGATTGTTATAATACTACTTCGTTTTTTATTCAAGTAATTGAAAATCCAATTTTTGATATTATAGAAGATACTAAATACTTATGTGTAAATTTAAATAATCAATCCACTACATTTGAAATTGAAAACACACAAGGCAATTATACTTGTTCTTGGCAAAATAGTGATGGAGAAGAAGTAAGTAACTCAACAATACTAACAGCAACAGAAATAGGTGATTATACAATAACTGCAACCACAACAAATGGAAATTTATGTACTACAACAGAAACAGTACATTTACTTCCTGCAGAACCAGCTACTATAATAGATTTTGTTATAAATGAATATTGGCAAGAGGATAATTTTTCTTTAGAAGTAATAGTTTTAGGTACTGGATTATATCAATACGTCATTGATGATGTTAACGGCGAATATCAAGAAAGCAATGTGTTGCTAAATGTACAACCAGGTTTTCATATTGTTTATGTTAAAGAAATGAATAATTGTGGAGTTGTATCTAAAGAAATAGCTACAATTGGTTTTAAAAAGTTTTTCACTCCAAACCAAGATGGTGTTTATGATGTTTGGCAAGTACAAGGAATTGCTTTTAAAATTAATGAAAAAATAACTATTTTTGATAGATATGGTAAAGTGATGCATGTGTTTTATCCTGCTTTAAA
>DQTE01000190.1 GCA_015662905.1 Crocinitomix sp.
AAAAGGTTTAATTCTTTTTCAGTAATAGGATATTTTTCTATAGTGTGATAATTGATTTTTAAATGATGTTTTTGAGCAAATTTATATGTTAGAATAGCATTAAGTCCTGTTCCAAACCCCATTTCAAAAATGTAAATGGGTTGTTCGTTATTTACAAACTCTTTTATACCATTATTAATAAAAATATGTTCAGCCTCAGTAAGTGCACCATGTGTTGAATGATAAGTTTCATTCATGCTAGGAATTAACAAAGTTTTTGAATTATCTTTTGTGGTTATGATTTGTCTTTGCATTAATTTTATTAATTTTGCTCAAACGACAAAGTTATGAGAAGAATTATTATTGGAATAGGTTTAGTGATAGTATTTATTAATACATCTTGCGAAAAATGTAAAAAATGCCATTATACCTATAGTGAAACCAAAATAATTCAAACACCTAATGGGGAGGAGGTTCAAACAACAGATGGTAATGTGGGGTACTTAGTTAATGATTCGGGTGAGCTTTTTCAACAAGAGTGTATTAAGGGTGACGAGCAGTTTACCATAGAAGAAGCATATAATCAAGAAAAAGAAACTACAACGCTTGATAATTTTGAAGTTATATGTGAGGATATATAATCATAGAATGAAGTTGCTTAAGGTTGAATGTGAAAATGAGTTATTTTGTTGATTGTATTTGACTTTAAATAACTTCAATCAAAAAACAATATAGACTGAAAAGATATGGCTTATCAAATTAAAAATATTTAGCAAATAAATTAGTTAAAAAATCTGGGCAAAAGCAAGGGCGCATTGTTTGATTATTAACAAAAACCAGTTTAGTATAGCCTATGTTTAACAACTCTCCTTTTTCGTTGTAGATTTCATAATCAAATTCAATTTTTACAGTAGGTTTATTTTTAACAATAGTTTTTATGGTTATTAAATCATCATAAAGGGCAGGTTTTAAGTATTTAGCAGTTAGGTTAGCAACAGGTAAGATGAATCCTTTTTTTTCAATTTCTTTGTAACTTGTTCCTATGCTTCTGAGTGTTTCAACCCTGCCAATTTCATAAAATTGAGGATAATTTCCGTAGTAGCAATAACCCATCTGGTCAGTTTCTGCGTATCTAATTCTTACTTTATGTTCGTGGGTGTACATTAATAATTCGTTTATAAAACTTTTTTTTGCACAAAATAAAAATATTTTACAATTGACAAGGCTTTTATCGGTAAAATTTTATTATTTTTAGACAAGTAAAAAAAAAATAAAAAACAATAGGCTGTAATTTTTTTTTTAACTTTTTTATTAGAATATTTGTTGACGGAAATAGATGTCAACATTTTTATGTTGAAAATCTGATTTTTTTATAACAAAAGGAAATAAATTTTTTAAACCATATACGTAGATGAAAAATAAAAAGAACCACGAGTCAATATGGGCTAATTGCTTAAAAGTAATAAAAGACAATGTATCCTTACAATCTTTTAAAACTTGGTTTGAGCCAATTAAACCTATTAGATTCAAGTCAGATGTACTGACCTTACAGGTTCCTTCACATTTTTTCTATGAGTGGTTGGAAGAACATTATATAGACTTATTAAAAAAAGTCATTAAAAAGGAAATTGGGCCAGATGCAAAATTAGAGTACTCTATTGTGTTAGATAGAAATACTTCAAGTAAAAAAGCGCCTTATACTGTGAATTTGCCAACTTCAAACAAAAAAAGTTTGTCAAATTCACCTGTAACTATGCCTTTAAATGTGAGTGAGAATCAAATTAAAAACCCTTTTATTATTCCAGGGTTGAAAAAAGTTAATGTTGAATCAAACTTAAATCCAACTTACACATTTGATAATTTTGTAGAAGGTGATTGTAATAGATTAGCAAGAAGTGCCGCTTTTGCAGTAGCAAACAAACCAGGTGGTACCGCTTTTAACCCATTATTGCTTTATGGCGGGGTAGGATTAGGAAAAACACATTTAGCGCATGCAATCGGTATAGGAGTTAAGAATAATTTTCCTAACAAAATTGTACTTTATGTGAATGCAGAAGTGTTCACTCGTCAGTTTATAGACTCTATAAAGAACCATACAACAAATGATTTTATTAATTTTTATAAATTAATGGATGTGCTTATTATTGATGATGTACAATTTTTTGCAGGTAAAGAAAAAACACAAGACGCTTTCTTTCACATTTTTAACCACCTACACCAAACAGGCAAACAAATTGTTTTAACATCTGATAAGGCGCCAGTTGATATGAAAGGTGTTGAACAAAGATTGTTGTCAAGATTTAAGTGGGGATTGTCAGCTGATTTACAAGCACCAGGATTAGAAACTAGAATAGCAATACTTAAAAAGAAAATTTACGGAAATGGTATAGAAATTTCTGAAGAGGTTTTAGAGTATTTAGCTTACGGTATCAATACCAATGTACGCGAGATGGAAGGCGCACTTACTTCAATTATAGCACAAGCAACTTTAAACAAAAAAGCCATTACATTAGAATTGGCTAAAAAAATGATTGATAAATATGTTAAAGTTTCAGCCAGAGAAGTATCAATGGATTATATACATAAAATTGTGTGCGACTACTTTAACTTACCAATAGAATTGCTAAAATCAAAAACCCGTAAACGTGAGGTGGTTCAAGCACGTCAAATTGCAATGTTCTTTGCTAAAAAAATGACAAAATGGTCATTAGCAAGTATAGGGGCACAATGCGGAGGAAAAGACCACGCCACCGTATTACACGCTTGTAGAACAGTTAATAATTTGTCTGAAACTGATAAACAATTTAGAGGTTATCTAGAGGACTTAGAAAAGAAACTTAACGTTAATTAAAAAATGTTCAATCCCTCTTATTTTTAAGGGGGATTTTTTTATGTCAAATACAACAAAAATATTAATGGTATGTCTTGGTAATATTTGTCGATCACCCTTGGCTGATGGCTTACTAAGACAAAAAGTAAAAAGTTTGGGGTTAGATGTCTTTGTGGATTCTTGTGGAACTTCCTCTTATCATATAGGTGAACCACCAGATGAAAGAATGATTAATACAGCATTTAAGTATGACTATGATATCTCTAACTTACGTGCCCGACAATTTACAAAACGTGATTTCAAAGAGTTTGATGTAATTTATGTTATGGATGCTTCTAACTACAACAATGTAATTGCATTGGCAGAAACCAAAGAAGATAGAGAAAAAGTTAAACTCTTTTTAAACGAATTGCATCCACAATCTAATATGCCTGTTCCTGACCCATATTTTGGAGGAGAACAAGGTTTTGAAAAGGTTTTTAATTTAGTTGATGAAACTACGGATAAGATAATTGAAAAGTTAAAAAAGTGAGTGGTAAACTATATATAATTCCAATTCCTATAAGCGAAACAGATCCTAAAAAAGTATTGTCAGAATACACCATTAATACAGCAAATAGGTTAAGGTTTTTTGTGGTTGAAAAAATAAAAACTTCTCGACAATTCCTTAGAAAAATAGACAAAAGTTTCCCGATAGATGAATCTGTATTTTATGAACTAAACAAACATAATCAATATGCTTTTGAAGATGAGGTAATCCAAAAACTTTTGCAGGGTAATGATGTTGGTTTAATGTCAGAATCTGGTTACCCTGGAATAGCAGACCCCGGTTCAGGCGTGGTAAAAAAAGCACATCAAAAAAATATAAATGTGGTTTCTTTAATAGGTCCAAGTTCAATATTTTTAGCCCTAGCAACTTCAGGTTTAAACGGTCAAGGATTTGTATTTAATGGATACTTACCAAAAACTGAATCAGAGAGGATAAAAAAAATAAAATCGCTAAATCAACAGGTCAAACAAAATGATTTTGCTCAAATATTTATTGAAACGCCATACAGAAATCAGGCAATGTTCAATGATTTGATAAAACACAGTTTTGATGAAACATTGCTAACCATTGCAGAAGATATTACCGGTAAACAAGAATGGATAAAAACAAAACCAATTAAGGAGTGGCGAAAACAAAAAAAACTATTACCTAAAATACCTTGTGTATTTATTTTAGGTTGCTAAAATAATATGATGATTGAAGCAGAATTTAAAATGTTGAAAACTTCAATAACTAATGTGTTAAACATAATTGAAGGTCTGACAAATCTTCAAATGAATGAAATCCCAAAAGGATTTTCTAATAATATCATTTGGAATGTTGCACATTTATCAGTAACTCAAAAATTATTAATTTATGGCTTATCTAATAATGATTTAAACTTGCCAGAAGAATTTGTTAGCCATTTTAGAAAGGGTACTAAACCACAACACTATTTGTCAAATGACGAAATAAATTTTGTTAAAGATGAATTGTTAAAATTTCCCACCCAATTAAAGCAAGATATCTTAAACCAAAAATTTAAAAATTACAAAGCTTATCCTACATCTTATAATTTTGAAATTACTAATTTTAATGAAGCTTTGGTAATGGTAAATTTACATTATGGCTTGCATTTTTCTACTATTTTAAGACTGCTAAAAAAAATGTAATAATGTTTAAACTAGGATGTTTTATCTTTTCTGTTGTTCTATTACTGAGTTGTCAAAGAAATAAGCAAAGGGTGAAAACTTATGCTGTTGTTTCTCACACTAGACTTGATGATAATACAGCGATAGACTTCAACGTGGTTAAAGCAAATTTAAAAAAATATGATGGCATATTATTGGGTGGAGATTTGGCATATCTAAGTTCTAAAGATGATTCAATATTAACTTATTTAGATCGAATTTTTGATTTATCAAGTCATTCAACCATGTGGGCATTAGGTAACCACGATTACAGCAATATTTCATTAATAAAAAAATATACAAACAAAGAAACGTATTACAGTTTTAAGGATGGTAATACATTATTTATTGTTTTAGATACGCAAAAAGACAGTTCAAAAATTATTAATGAACAATTGATATTTTATAACACGGTTCTTGATACTACTACAAATTTTTCTTCTGTCGTTGTGCTAACACATAAATTAATTTGGATGAGAGATAATCATGTCTTTGAACCAATGATTGACTCTGTTTCAAATGGTCATTTGGGAGATTGTAATTACTGCATTCAGCAAAATAACTTTTACCAAGATTTGTACCCTAAATTACTATCACTTAAGCAAAATGGTAAACAAATTTTATGTATAGCGGGTGATATTGGATTCAAATGTAAAATATTTGAATTTATTGATAGCGATGGAATTATTTTTCTAGCAACAGGTATAAAAGCTAACCAAAAAGACAATTATTTTATTAAGTTGAAGCAAAACAAATTGAGAATAAATTATCAATTTCTGCCAATAACTGATATTTGAGTCTTTTTTAATTGATAAAATTCAAGTTGAAAATTCATTTATTTTTTTAAATTTATAGTTTATCTATTTAAAACGTAAAGAGATGAGTTTACACATTTTCAAACAAATTATTCCTTTTTTATTATTTACAGTGGTGTTTTTTTTCAACCCTGTGGTTGCAAAAGAGAATCAACCAACAGTACAACATCAAACAGGGCAAATAGAAAAGAGCCTTCATCAAGAAGAAATACATCAAGAACATTACACAGATGTAAGTCCTCTTTTATTCATAGTGTTTGCTTTATTAGTCGGCGCAGGTACAAGGTATTTTTTATCAAAAGTAGGTTTGCCTTTTACTGTACTATTGTTACTTATAGGTATTTTTATGGGAATTTTAGGTCGTAATACATTTTTTCATGAATGGGACGTATTTGGTCAAACTTTTGACCTAACTATTATTGATCGATCTATAAATTGGGCAGCAAACATTGACCCTCACCTCATACTCTACATATTTTTACCAATATTAATTTTTGAAGCTGCATTTGCATTGGATGTTCATGTTTTTAAAAAAGTTTTCACTAATGCATCAATACTCGCTGTACCAGGTATTTTAATCGCGATATTTTTAACAGCCATATTTATGTGGGGTATTGTTTATTTTGGATTTGGATTAACCAGTTGGTCGTGGGAAATGATATTGTTGTTTGGAGCAGTTGTTAGCGCAACAGATCCCGTAGCTGTAGTATCTATTTTAAAAGAGTTAGGAGCAAGTAAAAAATTAAGTACTTTAATTGAAGGAGAATCATTGTTAAATGATGGGACAGCTATAGTTATTTTTATGGTTATTCTTATGGGAATAACAGGCGAAAGCTTATCCTATTCTCCAATTTTAGAGTTTTTTAGAGTTTCGTTTGGAGGAGTGTTGATTGGTTTTTTGATTGGTAAAACAGCCTTGTATTGGATTAAATATGTCTTCAAAGATATGCTTGTAGAATCTACGATTATAATAATTTCAGCTTATTTTGTCTTTTTTATCTGCGAAAATATTTTTGGTGTATCAGGTGTGTTAGGATTAGTAACGCTAGGTGTAATGATGGCGGGGCAAGGTAGAACAAAAATTTCACCTCAAGTTCAGCACTTTATTCACGAATTTTGGGAATTTACTGCTTTTGCTGCAAATACACTTATCTTTTTAATTGTAGGAGTTGTTATAGCGGAACGAACGGTTTTTACATTAAATGATGTTTGGGTACTTTTATTAGTTTATGCAATTATTCATATAGTAAGACTAATTGTAATTACGGTTTTATTTCCTATTATGAAACGAAGTGGATACGGATTAACAATTACTGATTCTAAAGTGTTGTGGTGGGGAGCGTTAAGAGGAGCAATAGGCTTAGCACTAGCTTTAATTGTAGAATCAAGCCCCTTTATTGATCAAATCATAAGAGAACAATTCTTATTTTTAATAGCAGGAATAGTAACGTTAACCTTGCTAATAAATGCTACAACAATGAAAGCTATTGCAAATATGTTGGGATTAACAAAAATATCTCCTGAGAAATTGTATGCCCTGCAACAAGCTGAAAATTATGTAGATTTAAGTACAAACAAAGTGATTAAAAAATTAAAAAATGACCGATTTTATAAAAAAGCAGATTTTAATGAAGTAGAAAAATATGTAGCATTTGATTTACCCGAAAAACAAGTTGATTTGAATAAATCAACTCAAGAGTTTGAATTAAGAAGACGTGTTTTGGAAAAAGAAAAAAGTAGTTATTGGAAACAGTTTGAAGAAGGAACGTTAGGAGCACAAGCGTACTCTGTTTTGGTTAATGAAGTAAATGAAATACTTGATGCAAATGGAGAGATAGCTTTGTCTGACAGAAAAGGTTTAGAAGAATTATTGAGTACAAGGAGGAAAATGAAAACAGCAAAGTTTGCTTTTCTATTCAAAAAATCAAATATAAAAAAGTTGCAAATATCATTTGATATGGCTATGGCATTTTATAATGCTCAGTTAGAATGTGAAAAATTAATAGCTAGTTCAGAGAGAAGCGCTAATGAAAAAGAAATAAAGATGTTAGAGGAAATAGAGTTCGAAATAGAAGAAAATAAAATTCAAGCACTTACTTATTTAAGAAACTTTAGAAAAGAATTTCCTGAAATATATAAGGATATCTCTACTAAAAAAGCAAAATTAATCGTATTAAATCAAGAGAAAAGAACAATTGAACGTATATTTAAGCAAGGAAGAATTACCTCTACCGAAAAGTCAAACATGATAAACATGGTAAATATAAA
>DQTE01000325.1 GCA_015662905.1 Crocinitomix sp.
GATGGAAGCATTGGCATTAGGTTAACCAAAGATGAATTTTGTAAAAAACTAATCCAGCGTTTAAAAACAGGTATTGTTTCAACATCAGCTAACATCAGCAATACGCCTTCTCCCAAAACATTTAAAGATATTTCTTCAGATATTATTAATCAAGTAGATTATGTCGTAAATTTGCCACTTGCTCAAAAAAATGTTAATCCCTCACAAATTATTAAAATTAGTGAAAAAAGTGAAGTAACCATAATAAGAAAATAATTTGAATTTACAAAAACATATTGAACATCAATTATTTAGAGTTATCTCTGAAGTAGGTAAAAAGCATTGTAAATCCTCTTTTGTAATTGGCGGTTTTGTAAGGGATATTATATTAAAAAGACCTTCAAAAGATGTTGATATAGTGGTTTTAGGTGATGGATTAGAATTTGCTCAATTAGTCGCAAAAGAATTGGGGGTTAAAAAAGTTTCATTGTTTAAAACTTACGGAACTGCTGCTTTTAAATATAAAGATATTGAGGTGGAATTTGTGGGGGCAAGAAAAGAATCTTATACTAAACAATCAAGAAACCCTAAAGTAGAGCAAGGCACATTGGCAGATGACCAAAACCGTAGAGATTTTACAATTAATGCCTTAGCCATTAGTTTAAACTCCAGTAGTTATGGTGAGGTACTGGATCCTTTTAATGGACTTGAAGATTTAAAACTAAAAATAATCAAAACGCCTCTTGACCCAGATATTACTTATTCTGATGACCCTTTGAGAATGATGAGGGCAATTAGATTTGCAACTCAATTAGGATTTAAAATTGAAAAAAACTCCCTAGCTGCCATTAAAAAAAATGCTGAACGGCTAAAAATAGTTTCTACAGAACGCATTTTAGTGGAGTTAAATAAAATTATTTTATCGGATACACCATCAAGGGGATTCAAGCTTTTATTTGATACTAAACTGCTACATCAGTTTTTCCCTGAAATGGTTGAGTTACAAGGTGTAGAAACAATTGATGGCAACTCTCATAAAGACAACTTTTATCATACGTTAGAGGTATTAGATAACATTAGTGAGCATACTGATAATCTTTGGTTACGTTGGGCTGCCATTATGCATGATATTGCTAAACCAAGAACTAAACGTTTTAATAAAAAAACTGGTTTTACGTTTCACGGGCATGAGGAAGTAGGTGCCAGAATGGTTTATGGTCTTTTTAAAAAACTAAAATTGCCTTTAGACCACAAGATGAAATATGTTCAAAAATTAGTCCGTTTGCATTTGCGTCCCATAGCTTTAGTTAAAGGAAATGTTACTGATTCAGCTATAAGGAGATTACTATGTGAGGCTGGTGATGATATAGAAGATTTAATGACTTTGTGCAATGCAGACATTACCTCAAAAAATGAGTTTAAAGTTCAAAAATACAAAAGCAATTTTGATAAGGTTAGAAAGAAATTAAAGGAAGTAGAAGAAAAAGATCATGTCAGAAATTTTCAACCACCAATTACTGGTCAGGAAATTATTAAAACTTTTAACCTTGAACCTAGTAAAATAGTTGGTGAGATTAAACATCATATAAAAGAAGCTATTTTAGACGGGAAAATAAAAAACAATTACAATGATGCTTATGCTTATATGTTTGAAGTAGCTAAAAAATTAGGTGTCCACTAATCTATAGGTGTAAATTACACTACACGTATCTCTTTACCCTCTATAGTTACTATATCTCCTTTATATATTTTTTTTCTGACACGTGTTTCAAGCTCTCCATTAACTGTTATCTCTTCATTTTTTATCATAATTTTACTGTGTCCACCTGTTTGAGTAATTCGCATAATTTGAAGTAATTTATTTAGTTCAATAAATTCTTGTTCTTTTTTTAATTCAAATATCATTTTGTTGTTTTACCTTAAATTGATTGTATATATATTCGGCAGCTTGAAAAGAGGTTAACTTTCCATTTACCAAATCCTTTTCTGTTTGACTGATTAACTGCTTGAATGTGTCATTTTTAAAAAAATCATTTAAAATACGTTCTTTCAAAGTTTCATTCATCCAATATTTTTGCTGTTGATTTCTGTTAAGCATAAAAAAACCATTTGATTTGGTTTGCTTTTCAAATTCGGTAATAATTCTCCAACACTTTTCTATACCGTGATTATCATAACTACTTAAAGTTTCTACCTTTGGAATCCAATTATTATCGTTAGGAGGAAACAAGTGTAGGGCATTTTTATATTCTAACCTTGCTATATTTGCTTTTTTAACATTTTCTCCATCTGCTTTAGAAATTAAAATAGTATCAGCCATTTCCATTATACCTCTTTTTATGCCTTGAAGTTCATCTCCTGCCCCTGCTAACATTAACAACAAAAAGAAATCGGTCATTGAATGTACTGCAATTTCAGATTGTCCAACCCCCACTGTTTCTATCAATACAACATTAAAACCTGCTGCCTCACACAATAAGATGCTTTCTCTTGTTTTTCTGGCTACACCGCCCAAACTACCTCCTGTTGCTGATGGTCTTATATAAGCATTTGGATTTGCTGACAGGGTTGACATTCTGGTTTTATCACCCAAAATACTTCCGCTTGATTTTTCGCTACTTGGGTCTATGGCTAAAACAGCTACTCGTTTACCTTGATTGATTAAATAAGTACCAAAACTTTCAATAAACGTACTTTTTCCTACACCGGGCACACCTGTAATACCAATTCTGATTGATTGCCCAGTTTTAGGTATCAATTGTTTAATAACCTCTTGAGCTTTATTATAATCTTTAAAATTGGTGCTTTCTAATAATGTGATAGTTTCACTTAATGCTTGAGTATTACCATTAGATATAGCATCAACCAAATAACTAACCGTTAAGCTTTTTCTATGCTTTTTTCTTGAAGCAATTAGCTTTTCAATTCTTTCTTTATTTGGATTAGTAGATGGCGTCACTCTATTGTTTTATGACAAATATAATGCTTTTTTAAACTAAAAACGCCAACCTAAATAGATTGACGTTTTTAAAAATGAACAAATTAGTAATTCTATATTTGATTAATTGCATCAGAAAAGCAATACTCATTTTTTTCAATGGCTTTTAAAGCAATTCTTTGACGTGCTTCTTTTGTATTAAAAGTTGCTACTTTGGTAAATCTTCTCATTCCCATAAGCATCATTTTTAATTCGTCCTCAGTAACAAAAGCCATTAAAGCCTCTTTACCAGCTTTATGGATTCTGTCTGCAGCATCATGGATATAAGTTTTTACAATATCAATGTAAACGCCTACTTTATCCTCACCATATTTTTTAGCCATTTTTTCAACTCTTAATAGTAAAGATTCTGCTACATAAGCATCATTTATCATATCTGCTGCGTTCATTAAAATCTCCTCCTCTTTGGCTAAACTCATCATTAATTTTTGAACAGCTGTTCCTGCCACCATTAAAATGGCTTTTTTAAAGTTTTTAACGTATTTTTTTTCTTCAGCAAATAACTCTGTTGAAGGCTCTTCAAAATCAGGAATTGACATTAAATCGTTTGCTACAGCCATAGCTGGTGTCATTAAATCTAATTCTCCTTTCATCCCTTTTTTAAGAATCATATCTACGGTTAACAAACGATTTATTTCATTTGTTCCTTCAAAAATTCTGTTTATTCTAGAATCTCTGTAAGCTCTTTCAATTCTTGACTCTGCTGAGAATCCCATTCCACCGTGTATTTGAACTCCTTCATCCACACAATAATCAACACATTCTGACCCTACAACTTTTAAAATGGCACATTCAGGTGCAAAGGTTTCTATCCCTTTAAGTGTTGCTTTTTCTTTCTCCATCCCGTTTTTTATTAAATCTTGAATGGCATTATCTATATCGGCTGCTGCCCTAACTGTTGCTGATTCTACCGCAAAAGTTTTAATAATTTGTTCAGCAATTTTATGACGGATAGCACCGTATTTAGAGATAGGTCTTCCGAACTGTTCTCTTTCATTAGCATATTGAACAGATAAATTAATTGTATCTTTAGACGCACCTACTACACCTGCACCTAGTTTAATTCTACCTATGTTTAAGATATTCAAAGCTATTTTAAATCCTTTATCCCTTTCGCCTAATAGGTTTTCTACCGGTACTTTTACATTATTAAAAAATACTTGTCTTGTGGACGACCCTTTAATTCCCATTTTCTTTTCTTCAGGATTTAAGGTGATACCTTCAGAGTTTGCATCTACAATAAAAGCCGTTAAGTTTTTATCATCATCAATTTTGGCAAAAACTGTAAATACATCAGCAAACCCACCGTTGGTAATCCACATTTTTTGACCATTGATAATGTAATGTTTACCATCATCAGATAATTTTGCTTTGGTTTTTCCTGAATTGGCATCTGAACCTGCGTTTGGTTCAGTTAAACAGTAAGCCGCTTTCCACTCTCCAGTTGCTAGTTTAGGAATGTATTTTTGTTTTTGCGCTTCATTTCCATAATATAAAATAGGTAATGTTCCAATACCTGTATGTGCACCATAAGCTACTGAAAAGGAATGGCCTCTCCCTGTATATTCTGTGGCTAAAATTGATGTAGGAAAATCTACACCCATTCCTCCGTAATTTTCAGGTACTGACATTCCAACCATACCAAGTTCACCTGCTTTATCAATTAATGAAGGCATTAGTCCTTCTTCTAAAGCGTCAATTCTATCTAAATTTGGAAGAACTTCTGTTTTTATAAAGTCTAAGCACATTTGTGCTATCATTTTTTGTTCTTCAGAATAGTCTTCAGGTGTAAAAACGTCTTCGCATTTTACGTCTCTGATTAAAAATTCTCCACCGATAATTGCTTTTTCACTTTCCATTTTTTTTATTTTTTAATAATTTCAATATACATTAATTTATGCGGGCCAACATTAGGTACTTCATATATATCACCTAACGTTTTAAACCCTATTTTTTGGTAGAAACCAGTGGCTTTTAAACGTGCATCACACCACAAAATTTCTACTTTCATTTGCTTTAATTTTTGTAGGGCAAACTCTATTATTTGTTTACCTATCCCTTCTCCTCTAACAGTTTCAGCAGTTGCCATTGCTCTCAACCTATATTGATTTTCAGAATTAATTTTTACATTTAATTCTTTAATAAAAGTTGAAGTTCCTACGACCTCTTTATCTTTTTTAGCTCCAATATGAAATGTAGTTTCATCAAAATCTGCATCAATTACACATTGGCTGGAGGTAGGTTTGTGTTGCCATAATATTTGATGTCTTAAAAGCTTTATTTCCTCTACCTCTATTTTGGTAATTATTATTTTATTTTTTGTTTTTATAATAAGGCTACAATTTTAAATTACAACATTTCAATTACGCCTGCAGCTCCCTGACCTGTACCAATACACATTGTAACTACACCATATTTTTGTTTACGTCTTTTTAATTCGTTCATAATTTGTACTGACAATTTAGCTCCTGTACAACCAAGTGGGTGCCCTAATGCAATAGCACCTCCGTTTACATTTACTATGTCAGGATTAAGTCCTGTTTCTTTAATAACAGCCACTGATTGTGAGGCAAATGCCTCATTCAGTTCAAATAAATCAATATCGTTAATTTTAAGACCAGCAGCTTCAACTGCTTTAGGTATAGCATATTTAGGACCTATTCCCATAATTCTAGGTGGTACACCTACTACTTTGTAAGATACAAGCCTTGCTATTGGCTCAAGGTTTAATTTTTTAACCATTTCTTCAGACATCATTAAAACAAAGGCTGCGCCGTCAGACATTTGAGATGAATTTCCAGCTGTTACACTTCCTTTTGCGTTAAAAACGGGTCTTAATCTAGCTAATGCCTCAATTGACGTTCCTTTTCTAGGTCCTTCATCTGTATCTACTACAAAACTTTTTTCAGCAATTTTATTGTTTGCATCAACGTATTTTTGTTTTACGGTAACAGGTACAATTTCGTCTTTAAACTTACCATCTTCAATAGCTTTTAATGCTTTCATGTGAGAGTTAAAAGCAAATTCATCTTGCTCCTCTCTTGTGACATTAAATTTTGTGGCTACTTCCTCTGCTGTATTTCCCATTCCCCAATACCAATCGGCATGGTGTTTAGCTACTTTTGCGTTAGGTGTTACTCTCCACCCTCCCATTTCAATGGCCGACATACTTTCAGTTCCACCTGCTATGATTACATCAGCTATTCCTGCTTCAATTTTTGACTTAGCAATGGCCATGGTTTCAATACCTGATGAGCAATAACGGTTAACAGTCATTCCTCCAACTTTTTCGGTGTTTAAGCTCATTAGTGATATGAATCTACCAACGTTTAAGCCTTGTTCTGCTTCTGGCATTGCATTTCCTACAATGATATCATCAATTAATTCGTGGTCTAATTCTGGCACTTGTGCCAATAAATGTTTTATTACATCAGCAGCTAAGTCATCTGGACGATAAAATCTAAACCCTCCTTTTTTTGCTTTTCCAACTGCTGTTCTGTATCCTTTTACTATATATGCTGTTTTCATATTCATTTTATTTTTTTTTTACGATTAGTTTCTATAATGCTCAAGAAACTAGTTGCGTAAAATTTTACCTTTAGTTACAATTGATTGAATTCGTTCAAGTGTTTTCTTTTTAGTACATAAATCTAAAAAGGCTTTTCTTTCTAAGTCTAATAGATATTGTTCATCTACTTGATTTAAACCTGACAAATCACCACCTGCTAATACAAAGCCTAATTTTTCTGATATATATTTATCGTGTTCAGAAATATAGTTACCATGTGCCATTGTATCAGCACCTACATAAACAATTCCTAATCCTTCTTCGCCTAAGACAGTAATGTTTTTTGGTTTTGCTGGTTGAGTATAGCCTTTATTGTACATTGATAAGCACACTTCTTTAGCGTAAGTTAGTTGATAATCTCTATCCACCACTACCTCATCAATACCAGGTCTTAGATATCCTAAATCAAAAGCTTCATAGGCAGAGGTTGATACTTGTGCTTGTCCAATGGTTAAAAATTTATCTCTAAATCTATTAATTCTTACATCACCTGGTTTTAATTCATCAGATAATCTTTTGGCAAATTCTTTGGTTCCACCACCACCGGGGATTAGGCCAACACCAAACTCAACTAATCCCATATAAAGTTCTGCATGGGCTATTACTTTATCTGCATGCATTGACATTTCACAACCACCACCTAATGCCATATTGTGAGGTGCTACAATTACTGGACAAGATGAATATCTTACCCTCATCATAGTATCCTGAAATTGTTTGATAGCAAAATTAAGCTCTTCATATTCTTGCTCTACCGCCATCATAAATATTAAGCCCACATTTGCACCTGCAGAAAAGTGTTGTCCTGTGTTTGATATTACAAGTCCTTTATACTGAGCTTCTGCTAGGTCTATAGCTTTGTTTATACCTTGAAGCACTCCTCCACCTATGGTGTTCATTTTAGTGTGGAACTCTAAATTTATAATACCATCACCTAAATCAACAATGTGACAGTCATTATTCTGCCAAATAGTATTTGTATCTCTTAATACATCTAAGAATATTAAATCTTCAGTTCCTGGAATTGTTTTGTATTTTTCAGTACTAATGTCATAATATTTTCTAACGCCATTTTCAATAGTGTAAAATGATTTACACCCATTTTCTAACATTTTAATTACCCAATTCGCAGGGTTTTTGCCATTTTCTTTCATAATTTCAATGGCTTTTTCCACTCCAACTATATCCCAAGTTTCAAAAGGTCCTAATTCCCAACCGAACCCTGCTTTTAAAGCATCATCTAATTTATAAAGTTCGTCAGAAATTTCTGGAATTCTGTGTGATGAGTATGAAAACAGTCCTGAGAAAGTTTTACGATAAAATTCTCCCGCTTTATCTTTAGCAAAGAACAACATTTTTGTTCTGTCTTGTAAACTGTCAACTGTTTTTGTTTGAGTTAAAATTGGGAAGTTAGCTTTTGCTTTAGGTCTATATTCAAGTGTTTTTAAATCCAAAGATAATATGGCTTTTTTACCATCAACTTTTGTTTTTTTATAAAATCCTTGATTTGTTTTTGACCCTAGCCATTTATTGTCCACCATTTTTGAAACATAATTTGGCAACGCAAACGTTTCATTTTCTTCGTCATCAGGGCAATTATCTTTTACACCGTTAGCTACGTGAACTAGTGTGTCTAATCCAACCACATCACAAGTTCGGAACGTGGCCGACTTAGGGCGACCTAAAACGGGGCCTGTTAATTTATCGACCTCTTCAATGGTTAAGCCCATTTCTTCAACGGTATGGAATAAAGACATAATTGAATAAACCCCTACTCTATTAGCAATAAAGGCTGGTGTGTCTTTACATAGTACAGTTTTTTTACCTAAAATTCTAGCACCATAGTGCATAAAGAAATCTACAACAGATTGGTCTGTTTTAGGTGTAGGAATAATTTCTAAAAGTCTTAAATAACGTGGTGGATTGAAAAAGTGTGTTCCACAAAAGTGTTTTTGAAAATCTTCACTTCTACCTTCAAGCATTAAATGAATAGGGATACCTGAGGTGTTAGATGACACTAGACTTCCTGGCTTACGATATTTATCTACTTTATCAAAAATAATTTTTTTGATATCTAATCTTTCTACAACTACTTCTATTACCCAATCGTAGTCTTTTATTTTTTCAAAATCATCATCAAAATTACCTGTTGTAATGCGTTGTGCAAATTCTTTTTTATAAATTGGTGATGGTTTAGATTTTAATGAGTTTTGTAAATGTCCATTAACTAAACGATTTCTTACTTCTTTGTTTTCAAGTGTTAATCCTTTAGCTTTTTCTTTATCGGCTAATTCTCTCGGCACCATATCTAATAAAAGGACTTCGCATCCAACATTAGCTAAATGGCAAGCAATACCAGACCCCATAATTCCTGACCCTAATACTGCAACTTTTTTAATTTTTCTGTTCATAATTTATTTTTGTTCTTCTAACAATTCAGTTAATATATCATCAATTTTAGTCATTGTTTCCATAAACGCTCTAACCTTGGCAGGTGATATTTTTTTTCTCAATTTTTCATTAAACTCTAGCACCACTTGTTTTGCTATTTTTCTTTTTTCAACTCCTTTTTTAGTTAAAAACACCAAAGACTTTCTTTTGTCTATTGCATGATTTTTTCTTAATATCAACCCTTCATCTTCCATTTTTTTTAATGTTCTAGAGAGTGAAGTAGGCTCCATTCCCATTTTTGGACCAAGTGAAGTACTTGGTGTTCCTTCTTTTTCAATATTTAGCAATATAAACCCCCAAGAGAAGGACATATTGTAGCTTGATGCTATTTGGTTATAATATCTTGAAATTTTAAACCAATTATTTCTAATATGAAATTCAAATAAGTCTTCTTTGTTCATTTGATAAAATAATTGTAAATTTGTTTTATGTGCAAATATACAACTTTTTTTTATTATGCGTGCATAATGAACCTTGAATCCGCAAGTTAATAAAAAAGTCTTAAAATATTTGTTATTTGTTTTTAGGTTTTAATTTTTTGATTTTTTCTTGTTTTTTGAGTTGATTTTTACTCATTTATAATTTTTTTTTAGATTTTATACTTACTATTCAAAAGTGATTTCCATTATATTTAATATCGCTATAAATATTTGATAAACAGTATGTTAATTTTAACTATAGAGCGTATATATCCTAAGGTGTTAAAAATAAGACCTTTATTTTGCTTATAAGTTCGTTTTGCATCATATTTTTTATTTACCCTTAAATCCACAAGTATCTTCTACTGCAAAGTCAAACTGCACGCCATTATTGAGAATGCCTGTCTGCCGACAAAGGCAGGTCTGTTTTTCGATACTCACCACCTGTCTGCGTTTATACA
>DQTE01000077.1 GCA_015662905.1 Crocinitomix sp.
AACATGAATATATAAAGGTTAATGTAGAATATGCACAAACAGTTGAAGATTTAGAACCTTTACCTGTTGACTATGATGATTTTAAAGTTTGATTACCAAATTTATTAATTGTAAAAGATAATTTATTTTTAAAACCAAAATATATAAAACTTTTATCTGAAATTGCTAGAAGACCTTTTGAATGGGATGATAAAATACTAGCACTAAGATATTCAAGTCTAAAAAAGGATTTAAAAATAATAAAACAGCAATTAATGGATACTAAAATATTAGCAATTAATAAGACTGATAATAACAATGATGAAAAACCAAAAACAAAAGAAGAAAAAGATGGTTATTTTGGATTCAATCTAAAATTAAAAGGTTTTTCATATATTATGGATAAATATAATCTAAAAATAGATGAAACTGAAGAATGGGATACTGATGACCATGATTATCAAGTAGACATGATAAAATTAATGCTTTTACATTTAAATAAAAGTTACAACCAAGCAGCAAGAAAACTATCAATCGATTTAAGTAAATATGAAAGTTAATATATTCTTTATAAATTAAAAATGGATTTATCAAAAAAAATAACATTTGAATTTGAAAAAAGTTTAAACAAAAACTTACAAGATGTAATTGTATCAAATTTTTTTATATGAAAATGGGAAATGGATATTTTTAGAATGTTGAAAAATTGATATGTTTACGAATATGAAATAAAAATTTCAAAAAATGATTATAAGAATGATTTTGACAAAAAAAACAAACATGAATTAATGAAGCAATGAAAAAGAGAATGTAATAAATTTTTCTTTATTGTACCTAAATGATTGATTAAAATAGAAGATATACCTGAACAATATTGATTGATTTATTATAATATTGATACCAACAAATTTACAGAAGTAAAAAAACCAAATTTTTTACATAAAAATTTAATCTGAAATCAAGATTGATTTCATAAATATTTAATAAAAAAACTAGCATTAAAAACATTATTGCTAAAACAAAAAATAGACAAACTTACAAAGTACAAAAAAAGAACAATAAAAAAAGAAGATAATTAATATCTTCTTTTTTTTTGCAATAATTATTCTGCTTTGTTTAATTTAGCAATTTTGACTCTTATTGTTTTTGTTTTAGCTTTATTACTAAAATTTCTAAGATAATTTTTTCAATCAAAACTGTTTGCAGCTTTACTTGGTTTTTCTTCTGTTTCTCAATCCCAATTTAAACTATCAGCCATTTCTAATCAATTCATGAACAATGCAGATTTGATTAAATTTAATTTGAATCTTTTTTCTTCTAATAATTCTTTTATAATTGCAATATCTTCTCTAACAATTTTAAGCAATTCTTTGTCATAATCCATTTTCATAACAAAATCTAATTCATTTACTTTATTTAATTTAGCATCTAATCTTTCTAAATATTTAGAAGATATAACTCTTTTTTCAGCAGCTGTAAGTATTTCTTCTATTTCTATTTTTCTTACCATTTTTAAAGTTGGTAATTTAGAAGTATCAGTTATTTTTTCAAAACTTGGATTAAAAATTCAATTTCTTATTCATAATTCTAATAAATGATTGTCTTCTTGTTTTCTTTCATAATTTAAGATTAAATCTAATTTTTCATATAACTCTTTTTCTTTTTTATTATATACTTTTTGTTTTAGTTTTAAATAACTTATTTCAGAAGCTAGTGTTACTATTTCTTCTTGTGGTATACTTTTTATTTCAGGACTAACTAAAGGTAAACCTTCTTCTTTATTAATTCAATCTCAATCTAAATTAATATTATATATTTTTGAACTATCATATTTTGTTTCTGAAATTAATTTCAAATCAACTAATTCATCAAAAGTTTCTTTAGTTAATTTTCATAATAAAGAACTTACTCTTAATTTTCATTCTTCTATCAAAGTTTTTGCTCTTATTTGTATTGTTTCAAATAATTTTCAATTCATATCTTCAATTATTACTGGTTGAATTCAATCAGCATTAACATTAAAGGATGACGAACTTATTGCAAAATTAGTTAATCTTTGAAATGGATGATCTATCATAACATTTCCCATCAATTTTTTATATAAATGTACTTTTTTTATACCTGGATGAACCATTTTTTTAGTATCCATAGTAGCTTTTTTGTATTTTTCATCTAATGGAAAATAGATTTCATTTCCATTTTTAAATAATTTATTAAATATTTCAATTATTCATAATTTATAATTTATTTTTCTTTTTGGAATATCTTTTTCATCAACATCAGTAAAATCAATACCCATTTCATCTCAAATAACTTTTACTTCCATGAAATCTTTAGGCTTTGTTGGTTTTTCATCTGTAAGAGTGTCTTTCATTCACATCTTAAGTAAAAGAGCCGTAATCAACGGTAAAAAAGAACCTTGTGTTTTTCAAATAATTTCTTTTCCGTTTTTGTCAATTACATAGTAGAAAGTACTTCTTTTTCAATTTTTAGAAATTTCTTTCCAACCTGCAACAACTTCTCCTTCCGTTTTGATTTTTCAATCAACTAAAGGAAAAGTAATTATATTTTCTTTTAGTTTGTTTTTATAAAAATGGCTTATTACGTTAGCTAAACCTGTTCCATTTTTGTTTTTAGCCAAACTTACTACTGTAAATTTATTCATTTATTGTATTGTTAAGTATTAAACAATAGTAATTTTATTTATTTTAATTAAATCATCTTTTTTCAAATATTTTATTTATATCAGAATAATCTTTTTTTTATATAATAAACATTATTAATTATTAATTGTTATTCTTATTATGAAAAAGATAATTACCTTTTTTATTTTAATTCTATTTTTTGTTTCAATAGCCCATATTTTTTGATATTTAAAAATTTGAATAAACTACTTTACCTGATTAAGTACAATTTATCAATGAAAAGAATTAGATGTAAAGAAAGAAATTAAAATTTTAGAAGAAATAAATAAAGAAAAAAAATATAATAAAGATTTATTAGAATTTGATTTAAAAGTTAATTCTTTTTATAATTATTATTCAAGAAAAGATGATTGTTATAAAACAATAAAAGATTACACAAGTTTTGATAATCCGACTAATAAATGATTAAATGTTGATTTTGTATCAATTCAAAAGTGAAATAATGTTTTACAAAATATTATAAAATGTAATATTTATAATTCAATTTCAAATGACATATATATAAGAATACCATATTCATATGTATTTAAGAAGACATCAACCTTAAAAACAAGGAAATTCATACTACAATATCAAAACAAATGATATAATATACATTTGATCTATATTATAACTTGAAAAGAAATAAGGTCCAATAAGAATGTTTTTTCTTTTATATCAAATAAAAAAATAAAAAGCTTATCTTTTTATCATTATGATCATAATGATTTTACAGGAACTTATAAAAGACTAAAAAGCCTTGAACAATTTTATATAGCAAATTATTGAAAATATAAAATAGATATAAATGTAGGTTTAGATTTTGATACGAAATTACTTTGATTAAAAAGAGAAAACCTTATAAATTCTCATCAAATAAATAAAAAAATGTTTATTGAATATAACAATGAATATTTTAAGACAAAAACAATCAGTCAATTTTATAAAGAAATAAAAGAAATTGGTGAATATGTTACTAAAAATGACATGTTATTAATTAATTTTTCATTTAATAAAGAAAATGTTGACAAAATAGATTGGTTTGATATTTATGAAAAATTATCAAAATCCAATATTATATTATCAATTCCTAATAGTATAATATTAAGCGACAGCAAAGATTTAAATGAAAAAGAATTTGAAGAAAAAATAAAGAAAAAGTATGCTAACAAATTAACAAAAAAAGATATGCTAATAATTTTTTATAAATATAAAATAAATTATTTGGAAAAAATAAATAAGAATAAATAAATATATATATGTTTATTGTATAATGTATAATTGATAACATAAAAATAAAATGATAAACAAATGTTCAGTATGTGGTTTTGAAACTGAAAAAAACATAATGACTTGTTCAAGTTGTAATAACTTTTGAACTATGGAAAAAACAGATAAACAATCTACTTATTTTGATAAAAAAAACAAATCTACAAGGATTATTACCTTGCCTAAAATTTACGATATAAAAGATACAATTAATCAACAAAGATTAAAAAAGTTTCAATTTCACAATGAAGCATTAAATAAATTTTTTTGAGGTCAATGATTGGTAAAAGGTTCTATTAATTTCTTAAGTGCTGAACCAGGAACAGGTAAATCAAC
>DQTE01000051.1 GCA_015662905.1 Crocinitomix sp.
ACAAGTGAAGAAAGTTTGAGAAATGAAGAAAAGCAGAAAATAAGACACGCAGAAAAGTTTTTTGGAGATACAATCAAGATTAAATTTAGAAAACAGTTTAGCAATAAAAAAATTGAAGAATTAATAAGAGAAATTACAATTAACCCTTAAACTCGTAAGTATTTTCTACCTTTTAAATTTGTACTTTGCTATGCACCATAAAATTTTTATGCCTGCCATTATAGCACCTTTTAATGTTCCTGATACTTTTGACTCACCTATTCTTACTTTGTAGTTAACTGGTACTTCTGCGTAAGTCATTTTTTGTTTGGCGGCTTTAATTTGCATTTCTATAGTCCAACCATAGGTCATTTCTTGCATATTTAAGGCTAACAATTTATCTAATTTTATGGCTCTAAAAGGACCTAAATCGGTGTAAGTTACACCATAAAACAATTTCATTAACTTAGTTGATAATTGATTACCAAATCGTTGAGGAAAGGTCATAGAACCTACCTCTTTTTGTCCTCTTGCCCTCGAACCAATAACTAAATCTATATTTTGTTTAATAATAGGGGCAACAACTTTAGGTAACTCTTGAGGGTAATCGGAATAATCGCCATCCATAAACACAATAATTTCGGGTTTAGTTGACATATTATTGGCGTAGTTAATTCCTTTTGCACACGCCCACCCATACCCTTTTTTAGATTCTTCCAAAACTATTGCGCCTGCCTTTTTTGCTTCCAAAACAGTATTATCTGTTGAATTGTTGCTACATACAATAATTGTTTCCACCCATTGTTTAGGTATTTCTTTTATTACTTTGACTATGGATTTTTCCTCATTGTGTGCTGGAATTATTACCGCTATGTTTGGTTTTCTATTCTTCAAAGCCATACTTGCCTCTAAATTTCTTTTTATCTGATTGTCTTTTTTTATCTTTTAAGCGTTTTTCTTTTACTGATTTTGGCAGTTTGGTTGGTTTTCGTTCTTTATCTGCTTTTAGCCATTCATCAAGCAAATTTTGAAGTTTAATGATACAGTTTTGCTTGTTTTTAAACTGTGAACGGCTTTGTTTTGATGATATTCTTATTCCCTCTTTAAAAAGATAAGATTTTGCCCTTTGTCTAATTAAAGCCTTTTGTGTTTCCGTTAAAAAACTCGACTGGTTAAAATTCCAAACTAAACTTACTTTTGTTTCTAACTTATTGACGTTTTGCCCACCCTTACCACTACTTCTGGACGTTTCATATTTTAACTCCGTTAATATGTCAATAAAGTTGTCCATTAATTGCGTTTAACTACTCTACCTCTGGGTTTAGTGATTCGTTCTTTTTTAAAAGCTTTGTATTTTCCTTTAAAAATTTCATACATTCTAAAATCACACTCTAATTTGCCATTAAAAACTTTTACTTTTTTGTTTGGTTTAAGCTCTATAGCTTTTAAAGCATCAAAGTTAGATGATATTAACCAACAATTATAGCCAGTAAAATTATGTTTAAAAACATCACCAATCTCTTTGTATAATTTTTCAATTTCATTTACCTCTAAGCGTTCTCCATAGGGTGGGTTTGTAATTACAACACCATAATCGGTATTGGCATTTTTTACATTTTGTATTTTAAAATCTTTTGCTTCAAATTTTATAATGTTTCCAATGGGTAATCCTTGGGCGTTTTCTCTTGCTACTCTTATCATTTCTGTATCATCATCAGAACCAACAATTTTAAATGTTGGGTTTTTTAAAGGTTTACGTGGTAAACTGTCTTTAATTCTAAGCCATAGTTCTTGGTCAAAATCTTTTAAGTGTTTAAACGCAAAAGTATTCCTTTCTATTAAGGCAGGTATGCCACTTGCAATTAAAGCCGCTTCAATAGGTATAGTTCCCGACCCACAAAAGATATCATACAAATCGGATTTTTTATCCCAACCTGAACGTAAAATTAATCCCGCAGCCACTGCCTCATTTAAAGGTGCTTCCCCTATTCTACTTCTGTATCCTCTTTGAAACAACGGTGCACCTGATGTATTTAAAGACACTGTACAATCTTTATCTCTTATATGTAAATCAAATACTACGTTTGGTCGTGCCTTATCTACATTGGGGCGTTTTCCTAAATTATCTCTAAAATGGTCTGCAATGGCATCTTTCAATAATAACATAGGGTATTGAGAATGATTAAACATATCAGAATTAACAGCACCCTTTACTGCAAATGTTTTGTTTACTGAAAAATACGTGCTAAATCTTATCTGATTAAATTTTTTAATCAAATCTCTTTCATCTCTAAATTTGAAACTCTCAATAGGTAATAAAATAGACACTGCTGTTCTTAACCAAACATTTGATTTATAGAGTAATTCTCTATCTCCCTCATAATATACGGCTCTATTACCTAATTTTATTTTTTTTGCACCAAGTTCTTTTAACTCTTGGGCTAATACATCTTCAAATCCGAAAAATGTTTTGGCTACTATTTGCATCAATTATTTTATTTATTGCAAATATAGAATAAGTTAATGAATAGTTAGATATGCTAAAGTACATATTCGCCTTACACCTCCCTAACTATCTTTGTTTATGAAATACCTAAGTGATGGATATGCCAAAAAAAATTAAAATTTGTCTATTTACCACCAAACAGTATTAAAAAATAAACTGTATTTTTGTGATTAATGAAAACTATTGTTACTCTATTTATTATTTTTTTAGGAACTATTGGATTTGCACAAAAAGTAGGGCTGGTGTTTAGTGGTGGTGGTGCTACTGGTTATGCTCATATTGGTGTATTAAAGGCTTTAGAGGAAAATAATATTCCTATAGATTACATAACGGGCACATCTGCGGGCGCCTTAGTAGGTGCTATGTATGCGTCAGGTTACTCACCTATGGAAATAGAGTATTTGGCAACAACTGAAGAGTTTTATAATTTAACGCAGGGAATTATAGATGAAAAATATAAGTACTATTTTCCTAACGCTGATAAAACTGCAGAAGTATTTGGAGTTAGATTTTCAAAAGATTCTGTTTTTCAAACTATTTTACCCACAAATCTGTTAAACTCTACAATGTTAGATTTAGAATTAATGTACTTGTTGGGAACCAACCCTATAACTTCAAAATTAAATTTTGACCATTTATTTATCCCGTTTAGATGTGTAGCTTCTGACATTGCCACTAAAGAAAGTGTAGTTTTTAAAAATGGTAACCTTAGTACAGCTGTTAGGGCATCTATGGCATATCCATTTTTTATGAGCCCTTTAAAAGTTAATGGCAAACTTCTTTTTGATGGTGGACTATACAACAATTTTCCTGCTACAGAGATGTATTATGAATTTAACCCTGACTTTATTATTGGTAGTAATGTTTCTTACAACGAACCACCACCTATAGAGGACGATATTATGTCACAAATTAGAAATATGCTAACCACCTATTCAGATTATTCCTTGCCCTGTGCTGAAGGGATTATCATAGAACCTAAGTTGGGGGATATAGGTACTTTTGATTTTGATAAAATTAAAGACGCTATTGATATTGGCTATCAAACAACATTGGCTTTAATGGATTCCATAAAATATCACGTTGAACGTAGGGTTAGCAAACAAGAATTGAAGGACAAAAGAACTCAGTATCTATCTAAAAAAGTTAAAATTGCTATTGATAACATTGATGTTAATAATGTTAGTGAACAAGAAGCATCTTTTATAAAACGTAAGCTGATAAAAGAAAAAAAAGGGGAAGTTTTAAATTATGAGGAAACCAAAATAAGAACTTTACACCTTTATCAGAATGAATATATTAAATCTATTTTTCCTGTATTAAAACAAACCTCTGATTCTACACAAAGTCTAATATTAGATATTAAAAAGGAAAAGCCTTTTAGAGTAGCAATTGGTGGACACTTCTCTTCAAGACCAGTTAATGAAGGTTTTTTAGAGTTGTCTTATATTCACAGTAGTACAACGCCTTTAAAAGTATATGCAAACTCTTATTTTGGTAAATTTTATGGTTCGGTAAAATTGGGGCTACAGTATTATTTACCCACAAAAAGTGATTCCTATTTTGAGCCTATTTTTGTAATGAACAGATGGGATTATTTTACCTCTTTTACTACTTTTTTTGAAGACGTTAAACCATCATTTTTAATTGTTAATGAAAAATTTTGGGGATTCAAATATAATTTACCAATTGCATTGAAAGGAAAAATAATTATTGATTTTAAAAACGGAATTAATGAATACGATTATTACCAAACAGACAATTTTACCAATCAAGACACAGCCGATTTTACTTCTATGTTATTTTATTCACCTGGTGTGGCTTTCATTAGAAATAACTTAAACCGAAAACATTTTGCATCAGCTGGGTCTTTATTAGAAATACACACACGATTTGTACACGGTGTTGAACACACTGTCCCAGGCTCAACCTCTTTAACTGACCTTGAACTACATAATACATTTAGAAATTGGTTTTTTGCCAAAGTTAAATACACCAATTACTTTATGCGTAAAAGCTTATACAGACTTGGTATTGATTTAGAGGGCTACTATGCTTACAAACCATTTTTAGCAAACTACACAGCTACTATTCTATCTGCCGAACAATATGCCCCTTTCCCTGACGCCAAAACGTTTTTTTATAAAGATTTTAGGTCAAATCAGTACATTTCGGTAGGAATTATGAATGTATTTACCATTAATGACAAGGTTGATTTTAGAGCAGAGGTTTACTATTACCAACCTATAAGCAATATTATTGATAATAACGGACAAGCAGAATATTCTACACTATTTTTTAAAGGATACGAAATGGCATCTGCTTCTTTTATTTATCATTCAAAAATTGGTCCTTTGAGAGCTACTTTAAATTATTTTGGACAACAAAAATATCCACTGTCTTTTCAATTAAGTTTTGGGTATATTATTTTTAACGAAAGAGGGATAAAATAAATTATGAAAACAAAGATATTAGATGCTAAGCAAATAGCCCAAAAAACGGAACGTATTGCTTACGAAATTTACGAAAACACCTTTGAAGAACCTCAGGTATTTATTGGCGGAATAAAAGGTAATGGTTATGTATTTGCTCAAAGATTACGAGAAAAATTAAATGAAATTTCAACAACTACCAATAATGTTCACTTGTTTGAAATTAGCTTAAACAAAACTAACCCTCTACAAAACAATGTTGATTTATCAATAGATTCAAATCATTTAAAAAACGCTACGGTTATTTTAGTTGATGATGTCATTAATTCAGGTTCTACATTGTTACATGCTACGGCTAAATTATTAGCACAAGAGGTAAAAAGTATTAAAACTGCCATTTTGGTTAACCGAACACACAGACGTTTCCCCGTGTTGGCAGATTATGTTGGGTTAAACATTACCACTACTTTACAAGATAATATTGTGGTTGAATTTGGTAAAAAAGAACAAGCCTATTTGGTTTAAATTAATACCAACTAAAAATCAAAAAAACCTAATAAATCATTTGAAAATTCACTTGGAATAACACACTACTTTTAACGACTGAGAATCAATTTTGATGTTAAATTTGTTAGTGTCAGATTGTAAATATTCTCCATCTATGTGATAAATTACAGCGTCTTGCTCTAAAATTTCTATTTGATAGTCAGACTGGGTCGTAAAACAATTAAAATGAATTGATTTATCTATTGTTCTGCTAAAAATTTGTCGTCCCAATTTAAACACTTCCTTAAACTTAAATTTATTTAGTGTAATGTTTTCAAAAATTCCATCTTGCAAATTTGAGTTTGGTGATATTACAAAACCATTTCCAAATTCAGAGGAATTAGCGACACAGAACATAAATGCATTAAATTTTTTAATTGTATTTCCTATGGTAACTATATAACTTTTAGGCTGATATGTTTTAAACTCTTTTCTGATTAATTTAACGTAGCTCATCAATCCTCTTTTATGGTATTCATCAAATTTTTTGGCTATGTGTGCATCAAATCCAAATCCGCAAGTTCCAATAAACACTTTTTGATTAACTATCCCTGTATCAACCGTTATTACGTGATAATTATTTATGGTTAAAATGGCTTGTTTTATCTTTTTTGGTATCTTTAAATGATGGGCAAAACCATTACCAGACCCTGTGGGTATAATAGCCAAAGCACAATTAGAGTGGACAAGTGCACTCCCAACTTCATTTACTGTTCCATCTCCTCCAATGGCTACAATAATATCGTATTTTGCTTTGCCATCTAAAGCTAATTGATGAGCGTGTTGCCTGTATTGGGTATAAGCAATGCGATAGTCAAATTTTTGTTTGTTTAAATACTTATCAATATATGTTGGAATGATTTTTTTCTTTCCAACCCCAGATATTGGATTGATTAAAAATAATATTTTGAACTTATTACTCATTAACCGTCATTGTATTGTTTATTAAATCTCTATGATAGGTTTGTATATAAGCTTTAATTTTTTTTTCCAAATATTTAGTCACCTCAACCCTTTGCCCTTCTCTATTAGGGTTTAATAATCTATCGTTTAAGTCGTAAAGACCAAG
Source organism: Crocinitomix sp. (assembly GCA_015662905.1). Lineage (GTDB taxonomy): Bacteria > Bacteroidota > Bacteroidia > Flavobacteriales_D > Crocinitomicaceae > Putridiphycobacter. The sequence goes on from DQTE01000051.1 coordinate 6,533, forward strand.
GGGTTTGTCATCTAAAAATGTTAGCAAGTGTTTTTTACCAAAAAGCAAGTATTTGTTATTGACATAAGAAGGACTAAAATTTTCATCCGCAAAAATAGAGTTTCCAAAGGCATAAAATGGTTGATTGTAACCTACAATATCTAAAATGGTTGGCATAATGTCAATTTGTGCTACTACTTTATCTTCTACACCTTTAAATGTTGAATCTGATGGATAAAAAAACACTAAAGGAATGTGCATATTTCCCATATCTAAAAAGTATTCTTTATTGCCACTTGCGGGGGTATGGTCTGCGGTAATAATAAATAAAGTATTTGCATACCAAGATTGAGTTTTAGCGTAAGCAAAAAATTGTTGCAAGGCGTAGTCGGTATATTTTACAGAATTGTGCATTGGGGTTTCGCCTCCTGTAAATTTACCTTTGTATTTTTCAGGTATAAGGTAAGGCGGATGAGAGGACATAGAAAAAATGGTAGAGAAAAAAGGTTTTTTCATTTTAGACATTTGGTCAACAGACCACTTAAACATTTCTTCATCAAAAATACCCCACACACCGTCAAAATCTTCATCATTATTGTATTCAGTTCGCCCAAAATAATGGTCAAAGCCAACTTTTGATGCAAATTGATCGAAATTCATTGAGCCATTGGTTGCACCGTGAAAAAAAGCAGACTCATAGTTTAATTGTTTTAATAAATTTGGTAAAGATTCAATTTGATTAGTGGCATAAATAGAGGTGATAAACTCTTGATCCATTAATTTAGGGATTGACGAAATAATTGAAGGAACGGCATCTAAAGATTTTTTACCGTTGGCATAACAATTTGTAAATACCAATGATTCTCCAATTAAAGAGTCTAAAAAAGGGGTATTAACTACGTTAGTTTTATTTATTGAGGCGATATATTCTACCGAAAAACTCTCTAACATTATAATTACAACATTGGGCTGATCTAATATCTTTTGTTTATCAAATTGTTTAATGGGGTTAAAAATGGTCTTTAATTCTTCATCAGAAAAATACTGTTTTGGTTTAAGTGCTTGTTTTCCCCACGATTTAATAATTGTAAATGTTGAATTTAAAGCTAAACTAACATTCTGCGCCGACACATAAGTTGTAACGTTTATGGTGTCAATTGGTCTTAAGCCAACGCCTCTACCTGAAACAATAATTAAAAGTGACATTACTAAAAACCAAAAAATTTGTTTTAGCCAAGAGTTTTTTTTTGAACCGTTATCAATGTTGTTTATTCGGTTATAAATTTTTAGTGCTAAATACATTAAAACTAAGGCTATTAAAAACAAATACCAAAAATCTTTGATAAACGAAGGCAATTGTTGTAAAAAATCACTACCGTAGGTCATCATTTTTAATGTAGATATATTTGAACGAGATGAAGAAAATTTAAAATATTCTATATCTGCCAAATTCATTAATATGGCTAAAAACAATAATGTAAAAAACAGTATTTTTAAGCCAATTTGAAAGACTTTTGTATCTCTCCATTGATTAGGGAATAACTCTATAACTACCAAAGGAATAAAAACTATAGAAGTGGTTACAATATCAAATCCAAAACCTACTGCAAAATCCCACAAACCAGCCTCTGGAAACTGATTATAGTTAAATACAAAAAATAAAATTCTACAAAGGGTGAACAACAACAAAAACACACTAAATTTTAGTGCAAACTTTTTAACATATTGTGGTACTTTAAACAAGAGGTGTCCTTTTTATTTATCAACCGTAACTCTTAACCAATATTTATACAAATGACGGGTTGATGAGTTTAAGTTTAAAGCATATTTGTAACGAACAGGTTCACGTTCTCCCATTTTTATTTTGTACGTTTTAATAATCTCATCTCTTGAAACCACTATTTCAAATTCGTCATTAATGTTTTTGGTTGCCATATAGTAATTAAATCTGTCACTATTTACTCTAAAACCGTCAACCGAAATAATTTCGTCCTTAACCGATAAACCGTATTTTTCAGCTGATGACCCAGCAAGGACGTTATCAATAATCAATTTTCCGTCGTGCATAGATGTTCGCACTCCTAAATAAGGTTCTGGTCCTTTGGTTGTATTTACTATTTTAACTCCTACGCCCTTAAAAAATTTTTCATAGTCTATTGTTTTTGTATCATAAACATAATTGTCCATAAACCAATTAATATCTTCCCCTAAAAATTTATTTAAGGATTGGGTAAACTCCTCTGGTGTGAATCCAACATCCTTTTTTTTGTAAAAATCAGCATATAGTTTTTGCATAAAGTCATCTAACGATTTTTTAGCATTTGTTTTTTGAATAATGTATAAATCTAACATACACGCTAAAATTTGACCTTTGGAATAGTAAGAGATAGTTGTATTAATACTATTTTCATTGTGTCTATATGCTTTTATCCAAGCGTCATAAGATGAGTGTGCTACCGGCTGTACTTTATTTCCTGGTTGATTTTCAACATAGTTAATTGTTCCTATAATTCTATTCATATAATCTTCCTTAGAGTAAAAACCTGCTCTTCTTAAAATTAGCTCATCATAATAAGAGGTAAACCCTTCCATTACCCACAATAAATCAGTGTAGTTTTCATTGTCATAATCAAACGGACCTAAGGCTTTAGGTCTTATTCTTTTAACATTCCATAAATGAAAATACTCGTGAGCAACTAATGAAATAAAGGCTAAATAATTATCTTCATCATAGGTCCATCTATCCACTTGCAATGTTGTAGATTTTTTATGTTCCAAACCTCCGCTTCCTACTGTTAAGTTATGGATAATAAATAAATACTCTTCATTTGGATTTTCTTTAAATACATCTGTTTCGGCTTCTACAATTTTAGCCATATCTTTTTTTAAGCGTTCTATTTCATAGTTTCCTTTTCCGTACATTGCAATGGTATGCTTAACCCCACCCGCTTCAAAAGTATATTCTTTATGATTACCAATTTCAATAGGTGAATCCACTAATTCATCATAATTAACATAAACAAAAGTATTTTTACCTTTTTTGGTGAGTGAAGTTGATATTTTTTTAAACGATTTGTAGGGCTTAATTTTTAGTTTTCCGCTTGTGTTTTTAGCACCATCTACATACATAAAAACAGAAGTACCATTTACATATCCGTGTGAGTCATCTAAAAAAGAGGTTCTTACAGACAATTCAAAAGCATAAACTTCATATTCAATGGTTACTTCTTTTGCGCCGTTACTGTTAATATGCCACGTATTTTTTCTTGTTTTTTTTACGCCTAATTCTACGCCATTGGCATTTGCTTTAACTCTGTTTACCGATTTTGCAAATTCTCTGACCAAATAAGACCCCGGCGCCCAAACGGGCATTTTTATATCAATAGTGTTGTTTTCTATATCAGACACTATCATTTTTACTTGAAAATAATGTGCGTTTGGGTTTTCCATACTCAACTCATAATTAACCGTTAAGGCATACGTGTTTGATAAACACAAAACAGTAAATAGTAAAATCGTCAACTTTCTTCTCATCATATCATTAATTAATTTAACCCAAAAGTATTAAATATTATGGAATAATTATTGATTTTTATTGTTTAAAGTGGCATAGTATATAATTTGTTTTTTTAAAGAGATAAATAATACCTTAAATTATGTATATTTGCTCAAACTAATCTTGTAAATTAATTATGAAACATTTATTTTATCTAACATTATCTTTTATTTTTTTGGGGCTATCTTCTTGTAATACAAATGAAACTGCCAATCAATCAGATGATAACTTAGCAGAAGAATTAGCTAAATTAAAATCTGAAAAAAGAGCTTTGGAAGCACAGTTGAATGAAAAAGATTCAACAATTAATCAATCTATAATGTTGTTTAATGAGATAGAGAATAATTTAGCTATGATTAATTTAAAAGAGGATGAAATAAGATTAAAATCAAAAGATGTTGAATTAACTGAGGATGGTAAACAGTGGATTATTCAGGAAATTCAAAATATCAATCATTTAAGAGAAGAAAATGCTAAAAAAGCGAACCAATTGAGTAAACAATTAAAAAACTCTAACCAAAAAATAGCCGAATTAGAAAAAATGATTTCTAATTTAATGGTTAAAATTCAATTGCAAGATGAGGAAATAGATATACTACGTGCTGAACTAGAAGATTTGGATAGAGAATATGTTGAACTTTTAGAAGCCTATGAAGAGCAATCAACTCTAACGTTTGAGCTGATGCAAGAGGCTAACCAAGTATTTTATGCTTATGGCACAGAAGAAGAACTGGAAAATGCTGGGGTAATAGTAAAAGAAGGAGGTTTTATTGGTATAGGGAAAAAAGCAACGCTTAAAGGTGATTTTAATGATGAATATTTTACAAAAATAGATTTAACTAAACAAAAATCTATAATTATAGATGGGGGTAAAAAAATTAAAATGATTACCGACCATCCTTCATCAAGTTACTCCGTTATTGATGACGGAAATAAACATACGATTAAAATAAATGATGCCAAAAGTTTTTGGAAAGTTTCTAAATACTTAGTAGTTGTTGTAGAATAATTTATTTACTAAAAATCTGTTTATAATGTTTAAAATGTATTCGGTTTCTGTAGGGATGTTACTTTTGTTCCTTTCCTTTGTTTCTTGTACAAATGATGATAGTGTTGCTAAAAACACAGTACCTAATTTTACTATTAATCAAACAGTAGAAAATGTTTTAGATACTATTTGGTCATTAAAAGAGGTAAAAGATTTAGCTGAAGATTTTAAAAAACAAAGTGGAAACACGAGTAAACTGGTTGTATATATTGATGGTACACCTGAAGAAACAGGAAGTGACTTTTACGCAGTAAAGGTAGCTGAGGATGTTGGCACCCATTATGTAACAATTTATAATTTTACGGTTTATTCAAATTGGGATATTAAATATTATGATGCTGTAAAAGACAAAGAATTAACATTAGAAGAATGGCGTGAGATTTTAAAAAATAAAAAGTAAAAATTGCATAGAGAATAAAAAAGCCTGGTTATTATACCAGGCTTTTTTTGTTTACAACGTTTTACACAAATAACATATGAGTTTCATCTGAATTTGCTCTTGAATAAAAATCTCCAATAGTTAAAATTCCATCTAAATCATCAATTAAATCCTTTTCACTCAAATGGAACATATCTACGGCCAATTTACACGCCCATAGCTTAACACCTGAATCTGATAAAATTTCAAGAAATTCTCCTACTGGGGGAATATCCAATTTTTCCATTTCTTTCATCATCATTTTAGTTGCTAAGGCCTCCATTCCTGGTAACCCACCTAACATAGTAGGCATATGCATGGCTGGATTTCCAACTGTTGCAACGTGCAAATGTTCTAATTTTTTCTTATTGATGGCTTCTAGCCCAAAAAATGTGAAAAATATTTCCGCTTCAATCCCTTCCATTCTTGCACCATTTGCCATAATAAATGCAGCATATACATTTTCTATTGACGCTTTTGATAAGATGAATAACATCTTTTTTACTTTTGTTTCTGCCATAACTCAATTTTTTTCTTGTAATCATACAAGATATTTATATATACATTAAATACTTTATTACATACAGCTTTTTGGTTTAGGAATACCTGCTATAAGCGTTGATACTTTTAGAGGACCACCTGGGAATAAGTCATAAAATTCTTTTATGTTTATTACCCCGCTTTTTTTAATACCTCTAATAGACAAAGGTTCTTCACTTTTGTACTTATTTTGAATATAGTCTATCACTTCCCAATGCTTGTCAGTCATTTCTATTCCTTTTTCTTTTGCTAACTCAACAGCAATTTTTTTATCCCATTGAGATAAGTCAGTTAAATATCCTTCTTCATTAACCTTAACTGTTTTTCCATTAATTACTTTTTCCATTTTATTTTAGTTTTATGCTTAATTATTAACCTAAGCCATTAGTATTATTAATCTTCTTTTTCAAAATGTTTACCACTTTCACTCATAGTTGCCGACACAAATGGAATGTGTGTTCCTTTTAACAGCATATTCCAATATATCCATCTAAATGCTAATTTTCCAAAATGGTTCATTCTACTTTCTTTTAATAGTTTTAAGGGACCTACTCCAGGAAATGGGAACGTACCTTCCACAGGTTCATGCGTATAATTAAAATCTATCAATAATGCTTTACCATGTCCTGTTTCAATAAAGCAATTTGCATGTCCATCAAATTCTTCTTTTAATGGTTCTCCTTTAATATATCTTAAAATATTTTCTTCCAAAATTTCTGCTTCAAAGTGCGCAACAGAACCTGCTTTGGAAGCTGGTAAATTTGAGGCGTCTCCAATCACAAATATATTTTTATGAGCTTTTGATTGCAATGTAGCTTTATGAGTAGGTACAAAATTCATATCATCACCTAATCCTGATCGTTCAATTACTGGATCTCCTAAATTTGGTGGCACTGTAACGAGTAAATCATACTCCACCTCTTGACCACCGTAATCGTAAATTTTATTATTTTCGTAATCTACTCTCTCAATGGCAAAATCTGTAACTTCTTTAATGTTTTTGCCTTCTAATAAATAATGTAACGCTTTTGTTGCTTTTGGTTTTGTAAATGCCCCTCCCATTGGTGTCACAAAAGTTATATCCACTTTGTCTCGCATCTTCTTATTAATAAAGTACGAATCTGCTAAAAACGCAAATTCTAAAGGTGCAACAGGACACTTAATAGGCATTTCAGAAATATGTACAACTAACTTCCCTCCTTCCCATTCTCTCAGCTTATTTCTTAATGCTTTAGCTCCTTCATAAGTGTAAAAATCAAATATATTTTTGTACCATTTCGGTCCTTTCATTCCTTCAACTTCACCTGGAAAAATTTTAGTTCCCGTAGCAATAATCAATATGTCATAAGACAAAATTTCTTTCTCTAAAATTACCTGATTTTTTTCTGGTACTATTTTATCAATTTTTTGTAATACATAATTAACACCTCTTGGTATAAAATTTTCTCCTTTCTTTTTTACATCTTTCGATTTATACAAATCAAATGGCAAAAATAAAAAGCCTGGCTGATAATAATGTGTTTTGTATTGGTCGACAATAGTTATGTCCCAATCTTCTCTAGGTAATTTTTTTACCATATGGTTAGCCATCATAGTCCCTGATGTGCCCGCTCCCAATATTAATAACTTTTTCATTTGTTTTATTTTTTCGTTACAAATGTAAAGTCATTAATACACTACAAAGTTGATGTGTCTCATAATTAGTTATGAAATTTAACCATTATATTAGTGATAAACGTCAACCTTTTTAAAAACAATAAAACAGTTACCTAAAGTTTTATTTCGATTAATCTTGATTGTTTATAGACAGAATGTCCTATTAATTTGCCTTCCTCTGAAAAACTTTTTACGTCTCCATTCATAAAATGCGCTTTATACTCAATGAGTAGCTTAACCTGACCATTGTCGTAATATTCGATAAAATCTCCGTGATATTTACCTTCTTTAAAGTTTCTTGTTGACTTTAAAATACCATTTTCAATTATATTGCAAGTGCCCGTAAAAGGTTTTTTTCTGTCATTTAAATAAAACCGGTTATAATCTTTATCAAGAATTAAAGTCTTACAGTCGCAAGTATCAGGTTCTGTTATTACAACATTACTTTCTCTTGAGCTTTCGCAGCCTGCAAAAAAAGACAACATTAATACTAATACTAAAATTTTCATATTAAACCTTTTTTAAGTCACGTTTAATGTATCTAAATATCTTTTCATAAGAATTATACGAAACATCAGTGACAAACCAAGTGACCACAAAAGTAGATAAAATAAAAATGATTTTAAACAAATTAGACTCTAAACCTTTATCTATTGATTCAAATGCAATAC
>DQTE01000231.1 GCA_015662905.1 Crocinitomix sp.
CTATGGAAAAGGTTATTGAGTTAAGTCTTAAATTTATTAATATTTGACAAAATCAATTATTTTTCCTAACTTCACAGAACCTTTCATATCATGAATTAAAACTCATGATATAAAACCGTTCATGTACAATTACCTAATCCGCAATAATTATATCTAATTACTAAAACTTTACAAATATTTTATTTAGAATATTTCTAAATATCTACACCTCTTTTTTCATCTGATATTTATCATCGTATATATTATTGACTTACGGTAATTTTATACTTTAATAAAACAAGTAAACAACGATAGTTTGTTGTCAAAATATACTCATAATGAAAAAAGACGTTAAAAAACTTATTTGCGATGCCAATGAAGCCGTTGCAATAGTGGCACATAAAACCAATGAAGTTTGTGCTATTTATCCAATAACACCATCTTCACCAATGGGTGAACATTGTGATGTTTATAGTTCTAACGGACAAACAAATATTTGGGGAAACATTCCTAATATTGTTGAAATGCAAAGTGAAGGTGGCGCAAGTGGAGCTGTTCATGGTTCTTTACAAGCAGGAGCTTTAACAACAACATTTACTGCTTCGCAAGGGTTACTATTAATGATACCAAATATGTATAAAATGGCAGGTGAATTATTACCTGTTGTAATACATGTTGCTGCAAGAACAATTGCAACACATGCATTATCTATTTTTGGTGATCATTCTGATGTAATGGCAACTCGTCAAACAGGTTTTGCTATGTTGTTTGGTGGTTCGGTACAAGAAGCACATGATTTTGCTCTAATTTCACAAGTAGCAACATTAAAATCAAGAGTACCTTTTTTAAATATTTTTGATGGATTTAGAACTTCGCATGAAATATCAAAAATTGATGCCATACCAGATAATGTAATCGAAGCAATGATGCCAGAAGATAGAATAATGGCACATAAAAAACGCTCATTAGATCCAGACAATCCAGTATTGAGAGGAACATCTCAAAATCCTGATGTATTTTTCCAAGCACGAGAATCGGCAAATGGTTTTTATGATAAAGTACCAGGTATTGTTCAAGATACCATGGATGAATTCTACAAACATACAGGCAGAAGATATAGTTTATTCCATTATGTAGGTCATCCAAAAGCTGAAAGAGTTATTGTAATTATGGGTTCAGGTCAAGGACCAGTTATGGAAACCGTAGAAACAATGGCAGCAAATGGTGAAAAAGTTGGTGCTATATTAGTACGATTATACAGACCTTTATCTATTAAGCACTTTATGGATAAAATGCCTCAAACAGTAAAAAAGATTTCTGTTTTAGATAGAACTAAAGAACCAGGAAGTATTGGTGATCCTCTTTATTTAGATATAGTAGCTGCTTTTGTAGAAAGTGATAGAAATATGCCAATTATTGTTGGTGGTCGTTACGGTTTATCGTCAAAAGAATTTAATCCATCAATGGTTAAAGGTATTTATACCGAATTAGAAAAAGAGAAGCCTAAAAATCACTTTACTATTGGTATTAATGATGATGTAAGTCATACTAGTTTACCGTATGATTATTTTAAAACGAAGAAAAGTACTTTTAATAGCATGTTTTTTGGTTTAGGATCCGATGGTACAGTTGGAGCAAATAAAAATTCCATTAAAATTATTGGAGAAACAACCGATAATTATGTACAAGGATATTTTGTTTACGATTCTAAAAAAGCAGGAGCACAAACCATTTCACATTTACGTTTTGGTCCAGATCCTATTTACTCTTCGTATTTAATTAATTCGGCTAATTTTATTGCTTGTCATCAATATAATTTTGTAGAAAAATATGATATTTTAAAAAAAATAAAGCGAGGCGGAACATTCTTGTTAAATTCACCTTATGATGCAAAATCTGTTTGGAACGAATTACCAAAAGTGATGCAAGAACAAATCATTAATCAAGAAGTTAAATTCTATGTTGTAGATGCGTCTAAAGTGGCTCTTGAGGCTAAATTAGGTAGACGAACTAATACGGTTTTACAAACATGTTTCTTTGCTATTTCGGGAATTTTACCTCAAAAAGAAGCAATCCAAAAAATTAAAGATGCTATTGTTAAATCGTATTCACATAAAGGAGATTCGATTGTACAAATGAATTTTAATGCAGTTGATAAATCGTTAGAAAACTTACAAGAAGTTGATTATCCTAAAAAAATCACTAATAATTTAGGGTTAAAACCAATGATGGTTCCTGGAGCAAGTGAGTTTGTAAACGATGTTCTTGGAAGTATTTTAGCTGGAAAAGGTGATGATTTACCAGTAAGTGTTTTTTCTGTTGATGGTACTTTTCCAACAGGAACAGCTAAATTTGAAAAACGTGGTATTGCTGATTTTGTTCCTGTTTGGGATGATGCAGATTTATGTACACAATGTAATAAGTGTGTAGCAATTTGCCCGCATGCTGCTATTAGAGCAAAAGTTGTTACTAATGAAACTTTAGTAGATTCGCCAGAATCTTTAAAAAGTGTAGCTGCAAAGGGAAGACCTTTTAATAAAGAAGCAGAGTCGTATATTTTACAAGTTTCACCAGAAGATTGTACAGGTTGTGATTTATGTATAGAAGTTTGTCCTGCAATAAGCAAAGAAGATCCTAACTTCAAAGCAATTAATATGCACAAAAAGATAGATGTAGATTTTGTAGAAGGTAAAAATTGGGATTACTTTATTGATTTACCAGATTATGATAGAAAAGAATTAGCCTTAACCAATATAAAAGGTTCACAGTTTTTAGAGCCATTATTTGAGTTTTCAGGAGCTTGTTCTGGTTGTGGAGAAACACCTTATATTAAATTACTAACACAACTATATGGTGATAGCATACTAATTGCAAATGCTACAGGTTGCTCTTCTATTTATGGAGGTAATTTACCAACAACACCTTATACAACAAATCAATTTGGTAGAGGTCCATCTTGGGCAAATTCACTTTTTGAAGACAATGCAGAGTTTGGTTTAGGTATGAAATTAGCACTTTCTAAAAAACAAGAAATAGCTTTTGATTTACTTAAAAAAATAGAAATTTTAGTTGGAACTGAAATCGTAGAATCAATACAAAATAACTTAGAAATCAACGAAACAGAAAAAGAGCAAAAATTTAAAGATATTGATAAGTTAAAAGAAACGTTAGCAAAATTAGATAATGATAAAGATGCTGTTAAACTAAATCAATTAACCGATTACTTACGCAAAAAAGACGTTTGGATTTTAGGTGGTGATGGTTGGGCTTACGATATTGGTTATGGTGGAGTTGATCATGTATTAGCAACAGGCGAAAATATTAATATTTTAGTAATGGATACCGAAGTTTACTCTAATACTGGTGGACAAACATCTAAAGCAACACCTTTAGGCGCAAGTGCAAAATTCTCGGTAGCTGGTAAGCGTACTGCTAAGAAAAGTTTAGCAATGCAAGCACTTTCTTATGGAAATGTTTATGTAGCACAAATTGCCATGGGAGCAAAAGATGCACAATCTTTAAAAGCAATTAAAGAAGCAGCTGAATATCCTGGAGCATCTATAATTATTGCATATTCACATTGTGGTGAACATGGTTATGATTTAAAATATGGCGTTAGACAGCAAAAAATTGCAGTAGAAACTGGTTATTGGCCACTGTTTAGATTTAATCCTTTAAATCCTAAAGGGAAGAAATTTAAGCTAGACTCTAAAGCACCACAAGGTTCTATAAGCGAATTCATGTATAATGAAACTAGGTTTACAAGAGTTATAAAACAAGATACAGAAGTAGCTAAAGAGCTTTTAGATAGAGCTCAAGAAGATGTGGATACAAACTGGGAAAGATTAGAATTATATAAAAACTTATAATATGAGTTTTATTTAAAAATGTCAATTTGAACATAGTCGAGAATATCTTTAATAATAAGATTTATTCTCTACTATGTTCTATCATTTTATAAATAACCATTAAAAAAATGTAATAAAACTATGAAAAGATCGCAATTATTTTATAAAAATGCTAGTGATAAATTAAAGAAAGCGAATGAAGAGTTATTTCGGCCTCAAGAAGATATTGTTTCTTATTCTGTTTGTAAAAATTCTCAATTTGCGATTGAAAGCTATTTAAAAGGCTATTTATTAGATAATAATCAAGATATTTCTACCTTAAATACTATTGATAAACTTTATGAACAATGTGTATTAATCAATACTAAATTTAAAAAAATTGATTTATCAGATTTAAACTGTAAAGCACATAAGATTGATACTCGTTATTGTGATTCTATTGAAAAAGTAAGCAATTGTTTTGATGCTGCTGATAGTTTGGATACTTTATTGAGGCAAGAGAAGATTATATAGCTATTTATATTTTTAATAAAAATAATTTTAGTACATGACAAAAATTTAATTCATTGAATATCAACAAATTAAGTGTTAAAAAATTAGGTTAAAAACATTGGTTTTCAGTATATTAGTCGAATAATTTCAACTTATTTCACTAATGAAGAAAACC
>DQTE01000114.1 GCA_015662905.1 Crocinitomix sp.
AAATAATTGCTTTTATAATCAACAGAACAATTAAAATATGATAAATATCAACTACTAAAACTAACATAAGTCAGTATTCACTATGTGATATAAATACACCTTTGTGTAAGATTATTAATTTTAAAAAAAAAAGTAAGATGAAAAAAGTTAGTATTAGTTTGCTTGTGTTGGCAGGTATGTTTTTTGTTTCTTGTGGGGGAGAAAATACAGAAGGTCAAGAGCAAAGTTCCACAGGAACATCAGCGGAAAATGTTGTTACAGAAGAAGTTTCAAGTAATAATCACGGACAGTCAGGCGTGGTTGATGAAGAGTCTGATATGAATGCTTTACAGTTGGCATTATCTGATGAAAGATTTGCTACTCTATGTACTGCCGTAACAGAAACTCATATTGAAGATGTATTAGTAAATGCAGGTCCATTAACAGTATTTGCACCCTTAAATTCTGGTTTTGATAAGTTGCCAGAGGGTACATTAGATAAATTGTTAGAGCCAGAGGATAAAAGCGAATTGGCAGGTATTTTAAAAAATCACGTTGCTCCAGCAAATTATCCAGTTAAACAGTTAAAAAAAGAAGCTAAAAAAGGACGTAAATTATATATGGCTTCAGGTAATTATGTTGAAGTAACAAGAGATGGTGACAAGGTATTAGTTGGAGGTTTCCCTATCCTAGAATCACATAAAGTAAGTAATGGTTGGGTACATGTAATTGATAATGTAATTCTACCCGAATAATTAACTAATAATAATTTAATAGATGAAAAAAGTAACGTTAAATGTAATGTTGTTTTCAGTTCTGTTTTTCGCCTCTTGTGGAGGTAATGAAGGAGAACAGTCAACAGAAAATAATTCTGCTGAAGAAGTAAAAACGGAGGAGGTAGCGGATCAAACCGAAACTACTGAAGAGGAGATTATAGAGGAAGAAATAGAAAGTAATGATAATTCTGATAGTAAAGGAGTAGGACCTATCTCTTCAATAGAGTTAGGAGATATTGATGAGGCTCTTGTAGAAGAAGGTAAAGAGTTGTATAAAGCTAATTGTACTGCTTGTCATAAAATGGGTAAACGTTTTGTTGGACCAGCCTTGCAAGGTGTAACTGAAAGAAGAACACCAGAGTGGATAATGAATATGATTTTAAATCCTGAAGGTATGGTTGCTGAAGATCCAATAGCCATGGAGTTATTAGCAGAATATTCATCACCTATGGCTAATCAAAGATTAACAGAAGAAGACGCAAGAGCCATCTTAGAGTTTTTCAGAACTAAAAATTAATTATAAATATCAATCGTAAAAAAATAAAATATGAAATCAATTTTTAAACCACTTTTCTCTGTTGTAACAGCTTCAATGTTAATTGCAAGTTGTGGTGGTGCACCAACATTAGGAGAAAAATCGAAAAGTAATAGTGGCGCATTATCAAGTGGTGCTGCTGAAAAAGTATATGTCAAACCAGGAGATCATGATGAATATTATGCATTTGTATCTGGAGGCTTTAGCGGACAATTGGCCGTGTATGGTTTACCTTCGGGTAGATTGTTTAAAGTGATACCTGTGTTTTCGCAGGACCCTGAAAAAGCGTATGGTTATAATGAGGAAACAAAACCAATGTTAAACACTTCTCACGGCTTTATTCCTTGGGGTGATTCTCACCATCCTGACATGTCTCAAACAAATGGTGAATTAGATGGGCGTTGGGTGTTTATTAACGAAAATAATACACCACGTGTTGCTAGAATTAGTTTAGAAACCTTTGAAACAGAGGAAATTCTAGAGATTCCAAATTCAGCAGGTAACCACAGTTCAACTTTTGTTACAGAAAATACAGAATACATTGTATGTGGTACTCGTTTTGCAGTTCCAACCCCTCAAAGAGACATGCCTATTTCAGAGATGAAAGGTAACTTTAAAGGCTCTCTCTCTTTTGTAAAGGTAGATCCAGAAGATGGAAATATGAATATTGCATTTCAAATTAGAATGCCTGGTTATAACTTTGATTTAGCTCACCCAGGTAGAGATAAATCACATGGATGGATGTTCTTCACCTCATACAATACTGAGGAAGCTAATACTTTATTAGAAGTAAATGCATCTCAAAATGATAAAGATTATATTGCTGCAATCAATTGGAAAAAAATTGAAGAGTATATAGCAAATGGAGTTGGTAAAATGGAAGCTGCTAAATATGCACATAATACTTGGGATGATGACGCTCACACGGCTACGTCTGTTATGGAAAAAGAAGTGTTAATTATTGAACCAAAGGATGTACCAGGTGCTATATTTTTCTTGCCAACACCAAAATCACCACACGGGGTTGATGTTGATCCAACTGGAGAATATATAATTGGTAATGGTAAATTAGCTGCTGCAATGACAGTTCATTCATTTTCAAAAATGATTAAAGCAATTGAAGATAAGGCTTTTGATGGAGAAGCTTATGGGATTCCAGTTTTAAGTTTTGAAGCTATTAATTATGGAACATTAGACCAACCAGGTTTAGGACCTCTTCATACAGAGTTTGATACAAGAGGAAATGCATATACAACGTTCTTTATTTCATCTGAAGTTGTTAAATGGAATGTTAAAGATTTAACAGTACTTGATAGACATCCTGTTTATTACTCTGTTGGTCACTTAATGATACCAGGAGGTAACTCAAGAAAACCTTATGATAAATATTTGTTAGCTATGAACAAAATTACCAAGGACCGTTATTTACCAACAGGTCCAGAGGTGTGTCAATCAGCCCAGTTATTTGATATTTCTGGTGAAAAATTAGAGTTATTGTTAGACTTCCCAACCATTGGTGAGCCTCATTACGCCGCAGGTTGTCCTGCAGACTTAATAGCCCCTAAATCTAAAAAGATTTACAGGTTGGAGGATAACACACATAAATATGTTGTCAAAACAGAGGCAGATGCTAGAGTTGAAAGAAATGGAAATGAAGTTCACATTTACATGACAATGATTCGTTCTCACTTTGCGCCTGATAATATTGAAGGAATAAAAGTTGGTGACAAAGTATATTTCCACGTTACTAACTTAGAACAAGATTATGATGTACCACACGGTATTTCAATGATTGGTGCTAATACTTCTGAGTTGTTAATAATGCCTGGTAGAACCGAAACATTTATTTGGTATCCTAAACAAGTAGGTGTTTGGCCTTTCTACTGTACAGATTTCTGTTCTGCATTACACCAAGAAATGCAAGGATATATTAGAGTTTCTCCTAAGGGGTCTAATGTTCCTTTAACATACACTCTTGATGATGAAGTTCCAGGAGATGAAGAAAATTTATAAAGAAATGAATGCTTAAATAAATAAATGGGTTGAAGTAAAATTCAACCCGTTTTTATTTATATACATTCTTATTGTGATATTTGTTACAGAAGAGCTTAAACAAAATTATTAAGACAGTAATAATTGAGAAAAAATAAAAATAAGTAAATTATGAGAAAAGATAAAATTTTAGTGATAATAGGGGGTTTATTATTGCTAGGGGTATTTGCTTACCCATTATGGAAAATCACCTTAGTAGCGCCTCAATACCCTGAACCTTTAGGGCTAAATATCCATATTAACAAATTGTCTGATGGAGTTCAATTTAATGATGTAAATAATATTGATTTATTAAACCATTATGTAGGGATGCACCATTTACCCTCAGAAGATAATGTGGCAAAAGGTGTTATTGAACCTTTTCATGAATTTACTTACATGCCTATTATTGTTGGCATAATGATAGCATTAGGAATTTTGTTTGGAGTTTTAGGCAAAAGAAAACTATATCTATTATGGATTGGTTTGATTAGTATTTTAGGCACTTTAGGAATGTATGATTTTTATTCTTGGCTTCAAAAGTATGGCGGCGAATTAGACCCAAATGCTATACTTAAAATGACAGACCCTAATACAGGAGAAGTACTGGCATATAATCCTCCAATTTTTGGATATAAACAATTATTAAATTTTGAAGTTTATTCTTATCCAGCTGGAGCTGTTTATTTTATAGTTGGTGCAGTAATTTTAATAGCTTTAGCTTGGCTTTTAGCTCCTAAACAGAAAAATTAACATTTAGAAACTCGGCCATTGAAAGATTAAAAAGATTAAAAATTTTTAATTGATTATAAGTGGAATCAAAAATCTTTCCGGGTCGAGTTTTTTATTATATTCGCAATCATACAACTTTAATAAAATGAAATTTTTTAATCTTAAAAAGGGTGTAGTTTTAGTTTTTCTACTCGTACTCCAAACGGCTTGCAAAGTAGAGCCAAAACCTATTAATTATGGAGATGACCATTGTCATTTTTGTGATATGACTGTTGTTGATAAAACTCATGCCGCAGAAATTACAACAAAAAAAGGAAAATCATTTGTTTATGATGCTATAGAGTGTATGATAAGAGAGTTAAACCAAAATAAAAATGAGCAAGATTTAGCATTTATTTTGGTTGCTGATTACAGTCAGCCAGGGCAATTAATTGATGCTAGAGAATCACACTTCTTAATCTCAAAACAAATTAAAAGTCCAATGGGGGCTAATTTATCAGCATTTCAATCATTGGATGTAGCAAAAAAATATCAGAAAGAAAATGGAGGTGAACTCTATAATTGGGAAGAAATAAAAAATAAATTTTCAAAATAAATGAAAAATCTATTGTTTTCATTTTTGTTTCTATCAACACTATCCTTTTCTAAAACAATTGAGGTTTGTAAAACTTGTGCTATAAATTCAATTCAAAATGGTATTGATTCTGCATCTGATAATGATACAGTTCTAGTAAAACACGGTGTTTATTTTGAAGATAGTATTTTATTTGGAAAAAACATTCACTTAATTGGTGAAAACCATCCTGTAATTGACGCTCAATTTAAAGGTTATGCGTTGATTATAGAAGCTAAGAGCTTTGTACTACAGGGGTTTAAAATAATTAATATTCAACAAAGTTACACAAAAGATTATTCAGCAGTTAGAGTTTTAAATAGTACAAATTTTGTAATTAAAGATAATATTCTAGAAAATGTGTTTTTTGGCTTTATGATTGAAAAATCTAAATGGGGTTTAATTAGCAATAATAAAATATCTAGTAATGCGGTTGAAGAAGCTAGTTCTGGTAATGGAGTTCATCTATGGCACTGTCAAAATATGAGGATTGAGGGAAATCATGTATCGGGATTAAGAGATGGGTTATATTTTGAATTTGTAAGCCATAGTTTTATTTCTGGAAACACAAGTACCAATAATATAAGATATGGGTTACATTTTATGTTTTCAAATCATAATGAATATCATCATAATGAATTTAATAATAATGGCGCAGGTGTTGCAGTAATGTTTTCTAAATTTATTAAGATGCACCACAATACATTTCATTATAATTGGGGCACAGCCTCTTATGGTCTTCTTTTAAAAGAAATTTATGATGCGGATATACATCATAATCTTTTTGAGCAAAATACTATTGGTATTAATATAGATGGGTGTACTAGAATAAAATATGAGCACAATTTTTTTGTTAGAAATGGTTGGGCAATTAAATTTACAGGAGGATGTTATGCAAATCATTTTATGTTTAATAATTTCCTCTATAACTCATTTGACCTTTCATACAATAGTAGATTAAATGATAATACATTTAATTTTAATTATTGGAGTGAATATACAGGCTACGATTTAGATAAGGATGGCATAGGAGACGTTCCTTATAGACCCATCAAACTTTTTTCTTACATTGTAAATCAAACACCCGAAACACTTATTTTGTTAAGAAGTTTGTTTGTCGATATAATCAATTTTTCTGAGAAAGTATCTCCTGTATTTACACCTGATAATTTGTTAGATGAAAAACCTGTAATGAAAATAATAAATGATTAAGATAGAAAAGTTAAATAAAAAGTTTGGTAAATTAATTGTACTCAATCAACTAGATTTAGAAATATCGTCAGGCGGTGTCTTCGCCATACTTGGTCCTAATGGTTCTGGCAAAACAACCCTAATAAAATCTATCTTAGGAATGGTAATCCCTAATTCTGGTAATATTTACTATAATGGTGAAAGTATTCTAAAAAAATGGAAGTATCGTAAAAATGTAAACTACCTACCACAAATAGCAAATTTCCCTGCTAATCTATCGGTTAAGGAGTTAATTAGTATGGTTAAAAACCTTAGAAACGAACCATCAAATGAGCATCATCTGATTGAATTATTTGGTTTGACTCCATTTTTAAAACAAAAATTAGGTAATTTATCTGGTGGAACAAAACAAAAGGTAAATATTGTATTAACTTTTATGTTTGACAATGAATTAATTATCTTAGACGAGCCAACTACAGGGCTTGACCCAATAGCATTAATAAACTTAAAATCATTAATAAATCAGGCAAGAAAAGAAGGGAAAACAATTTTAATTACAAGCCATATCATGAGTTTTGTTGAAGAGATTTCTGATGAAATTGTATTTTTATTAGATGGAAAAATTTATTTTAAAGGCTCTATAAATGAATTAAAAACTCAAACAAATAGCTCATCATTAGAAATTGCCATTGCTAACCTAATAAAAAAACAGTATGCTTAAAATTTTAAAATATTCAATTCAAGATTTGTTACGTAGCAGATGGAGTTATGTTTACTTCATTTTTTATCTTTTACTTGGTTTTGTTCTTTTGTTTTTAAATAACAATATGGACAAAGCTATTATTACTTTAATGAATATAATTATTGTACTTACACCATTAATAGGAACAATTTTTGGCGTAATGTATTACTATAATTCTCGCGAGTTTACTGAGCTGTTGCTTGCCCAGCCAATTAAAAGAAATAAAATTTTTATAGGTCAATATATTGGTATTTCTTTGTCATTAACCTTAAGTTTGGTTTTAGGTTTAGGAATTCCTTTCGTAGCTTATGGTTTATTTAAATCTGCCATTATATTTGACTTTGTTTTATTGTTAATAGTAGGTGCTTTTTTAAATTTTATCTTTGTAGCTCTATCCTATAATATTTCGTTATCCACAGAAAATAAAATAAAAGGTTTTGGTTATGCCATTTTAATGTGGTTATTTATGGCTGTTATTTATGATGGGTTATTTTTAATCTCTTTGGTGATGTTTAATGAATATCCTTTAGAAAAATTTGCTTTGGCTGCAACTATGTTTAACCCAATTGATTTATCAAGGATTTTAATTCTTTTAAAACTTGATATTTCTGCTCTGCTAGGTTATACAGGAGCAGTATTTAAAGACTTTTTCGGAACCTCTTTAGGTTTATTATCCTCTTTGGGGGTGTTATTTGTTTGGGTAATTTTACCTGCACTTAATATTGTTAGAAAAGCAAATAAAAAAGATTTTTAAACTCGGATCCTGTGATATTCATTACATACAACCGTAAAATAATATTGTACCTTTGCACAAAATTTAAACATAATAATTATGTCAACAATTCAATTAACAACTGATAAATTTAAAGAGGAAGTATTTGATTATACCACAGAGAAAGAATGGAAATATAAAGGTAACAAGCCAGCAATTATTGATTTTTACGCTGACTGGTGTGGACCTTGTAAAATGGTTGCTCCTATATTGGAAGAGTTATCAGACGAGTATAAAGACAAACTGTTAATTTATAAAGTTGACACTGAGGTTGAACAAGAATTGTCTGCAGTATTTCAAATCAGATCAATCCCCTCAATGTTGTTTATTCCTGTTGATAAACAACCAATGATGCAAGCAGGAGCTTTACCTAAAACATCACTTAAAGAAGTCATTGAAAAAGAGCTAATGTAAACCACGTGATGAGAGGTAACTGAAACTATCTCATCATTTTCTAATTAAATAAATGCAAGGAAAAAAAGAGTATCAGTATTTGATGCTCTTTTTTATTTTTCAAATCTAGCATAAAGCTTGTCTATATCTAAAATAATAGTTCCCACAAAGAAAAGGTCATTAATTTTCACTACTGAACCTTTATCAATCAATCCTTTTTCTTGACTTTGACAGAATAAAACGTTAAGTATTAGAATACCAACTAATTATAATTTTAGTGACGCACTACACTTTTACATAAATACTTGATTTATAGCTTTTTGTGATGTTACATCATTGGGGATTACTATTTTTATAGAATTTGCAATTTTCTTTTGGTTTTCATCTACTTTTGAGCG
>DQTE01000148.1 GCA_015662905.1 Crocinitomix sp.
GAATTGTCAACATTAAAAAAGACCGAAATAAAATTTAAAACGGTCTTTTTTAATTTAAGTATTGAAGTAATTAATTATTTAGAAACCTCTTCTTTAGGGAGTAAAACTTTTCTTGATAATTTAAACTTTTTAGTTTTAGGATCTCTTCCAATAACTTTAAATTTTAAAACATCACCTTCTTTACAAACCTCCTCAACCTTTTCAACCCTTCTGTGTTCAAGTTCCGAAATATGAATTAAACCATCTGTACCCGGTAAAATTTCAACGAAACATCCATAAGACTGAACCGATTTAACTTTTCCTTCATATATTTCACCAACTTCAACTGTAGGTGGAAATGCTATTAATCTTATACGTTTAACGGCATCATCCATGCTCTCTTGATTATCAGCTAATATTTGAACAGCGCCTTCACCACCATCAATTTCTTCAATAGTAATGATAGCTCCAGTTTCTTTTTGAATTTCTTGAATAATCTTTCCACCAGGACCAATAATTGCACCAATGGCATCATTTGGCACATTAAATCCAACTATTCTAGGTGCGTGTGGTTTCATTTCACTTCTAGGCTCAGAAATGGTTTTCATCATTTCATTCAATATATGAGCTCTACCTTCTTTAGCTTGTTTTAATGCTTGTATAAGTACTTCATAAGGTAATCCATCAACTTTTATATCCATTTGACAAGCTGTAATTCCTTCTGTAGTACCTGTTACTTTAAAATCCATATCACCTAAATGATCTTCATCTCCTAAAATATCAGATAAAACTGCAAAGTTATTTCCATCAGTAATTAATCCCATTGCAATACCAGAAACGGGTCTTTTCATTTTAATCCCACCATCTAATAAAGCTAAAGTTCCCGCACAAACGGTGGCCATAGATGATGAACCATTAGATTCTAAAATCTCAGATACAATTCTTATCGTATAAGGATTTTCATCTCCTTGTGGTAACATATTTTTTAATGCTCTTAAAGCCAAGTTACCGTGTCCAATTTCACGTCTTGATACACCTCTAATTGGTCTAGCTTCACCTGTTGAAAATGGTGGGAAGTTATAATGCAACATGAATTTTTCGTATCTTTTCTCTGTAGCATTATCAATCATTTGCTCATCTAATTTACCTCCTAATGTAAGGGTCGTTAAAGATTGAGTTTCACCTCTAGTAAAAATAGAAGAACCGTGTGCTGTTGGTATATAGTCAACTTCACACCAAATTGGACGTATTTCATCAAATTTACGACCATCAAGTCTAACTTTTTCGTTTAGTATTACATCTCTAACAGCTTCTTTCATAGCGTCTTTAAAGTAAACACTAATAAAAGCTTCTTCTCTCTCTAATTCTTCTTCAGTTAAAGCATCAGTGTAATCTTGCTTAATTTGTCCAAATAATTCTGAACGTTTTTCTTTTGAAGCTATACCTTGACGAGCAACAGCTTTACATTTTTCAAAAGTAGCTGCTTTTATTTTTGCTTTTATATCTTCATCATGGATTTCGTGAGCGTATTCTCTTTTTATTTTAGATTTTTCTATCTCACTTGCTAAATCAATTTGAAACTGACATTGTTTTTTTATAGCATCATGTGCAAATTTAATGATATCAACTAACTCTTCCTCAGATATTTCTTTCATTTCTCCTTCTAACATAACGATATTTTCAGCTGTTCCTGCTATCATAACGTCAATATCAGATGCTTTGAATTGCTCATAATTAGGGTTAATAATTAATTGACCATCTACTCTACCAACTCTTACTTCTGACATTGGTCCATTAAATGGGATATCAGAGACTGCAATACAAACTGACGCCGCAAATCCTGCCAGAGAATCAGGCATATTTACACCATCAAAAGAGATTAATTGCATCATTAATTGAGTATCTGCATGGTAATCTTCTGGAAATAAAGGTCTCAGTGCTCTATCTACTAAACGCATAATTAAGATTTCATCATCTGATGGTCTTGCTTCACGTTTTAAATAACCACCAGGAATTTTTCCGTTGGCAGCAAATTTTTCTCTGTAATCCACTGTTAAAGGTAAAAAATCTACGCCTTCTTTCGCTTCTTTATTAGAAACTACTGTCGCTAAAATCATTGTTCCTCCAGCTTTTACTACAACTGACCCGTCAGCTTGTTTTGCTAACTTTCCTGTTTCAACTGAAATCTCAGTTCCATTACCAAGTTCAATCGTTTTTGTTATTACTTTCATAATTTGTTTGTTTTTGAGTTGGTGCATCTTATTTGTCGGTATTTCCGACTCCAACTCTGTATTTATGTTTATTTATTACTAATTTTTTATTAATAAAAAGGGCAAATGAATTCCTTCAATTGCCCCCCTTTTAAATATGTTGTAAAGATTTCGATTACCTTCTTAATCCTAATTCTTTTACTATTGCTCTATATCTATTGATATCTTTTTTTGTTAAATAGTCAAGTAAATCTCTACGTTTACCAACCATTAATTGTAAAGCTCTTTGTGTACCAAAATCTTTTCTGTTTTTCTTTAAATGCTCTGTTAAATGTGCAATTCTATACGTGAATAACGCAATTTGTCCCTCAGCACTTCCGGTATCATTTTTACCTTTACCGTACTTCTCAAATATTTCTTGTTTTTTTTCTGTTGTTAAATACATTCCAATATTATTTTAATGATTATTATGTAATTTGGTCGCAAATGTAATCATTTATTTTTGAATATTAACCAATTACTTAAATTTTTATTAAAATCTAGGAAAATTACTAGAATTAGGTTTAGGTAAAGGTGCATATTTTAGCATAAATTCAATCCCCCCTCTGTTTCTTGATGCCATTGCTAATCCGGATATATTAACATCATAACTTATTCCAAAAGTAAAACTGTTAAAATTCATTTGAAGAGTTGGGATTAAAGACTCGTATAAAAACCTGTAATATCCGCCAAAAATTAAGTCAAATCTTTTAATATAGCCCGTGTAATGGCTTCTGC
>DQTE01000094.1 GCA_015662905.1 Crocinitomix sp.
ATCTACTTCAACATTAGGCTCAGCATAGGCAATTTCTAATTCTGATTGTATCTCTTTCTTAATTTTACTTTTAATGTTATCAATCTCTTTTTGAGTTAGAATTTTTTCAGCTTTTAAGTAAAGTTCATAATTATCAATAGGGTCTTTTTTAGCCCATTCATCTTGTTCACCTTCAGGATAGTATTTTGTTCCTGATGCCTCTTCATGTCCACGCATTCTATAACTAACACACTCTAACAAAAAAGGTCTTGGTTTTTCTCTTAAAGATTTGGCTATATCTTTAACTGAATGGTACACCTCTAAAATATTATTTCCATCTACTTGAAAAGCATCCATACCATACCCTATACCTTTATCTACAAAACTCTCACATCTAAACTGTTCTCTTGAAGGGGTAGATAACCCCCATTGATTGTTTTCTATGGTAAAAATAATAGGTAAATCCCAAACAGATGCCACATTTAAGGCTTCATGAAAATCTCCCTCACTTGCACCGCCATCTCCAGTAAAAGCCATTGTAACTTTTTGATTCTTTTTTATTTTGTTTGCAAGTGCCACCCCATCACCTAAAGCCAATTGAGGACCTAAATGAGATATCATACCAACAATATGGTAATCTTTTGTACCAAAGTGAAATGAACGGTCTCTGCCTTTGGTAAACCCCAGTAACTTGCCTTGAAATTGAGCAAATAACCTATGTAAAGGAATTTCTCTTGTTGTAAATACACCTAAATTTCTGTGCATTGGAAAGATAAATTCATCTTTTTTTAAAGCCAAAGTACAACCAACAGAAATGGCTTCTTGACCTACGCCTGAAAACCATTTAGAAATTTTACCTTGTCTTAAAAGAATAAGCATTTTCTCTTCAATCAATCTTGGCTTAATTAAGGCTAAATATATGTCTTTAAGTTGCTGATTTGTTAAGTCTTTTCTATCGTATTGAATGTACTGTTTTTTTAATGTCATTATAGTTGTTTTAACAGGACAAATTTAAAAGATAATTTTAATTGAATAGATTTAAAAATGCTTATTTTTGCCAATAAATGAACTAAAAATGACAGACATTATACAAAAGTTACTCGAACATTCAACTGACTATGCAAAAGAATTGCTAATTGACACAAAAGAGTTTTACCCTTTTGGAGCATATATTGATACTATTGACAATGTTCATCCCTTAGAATTTGACTACAACAAAAAAATACAACCTACCGTTAGTACTGTATTAGAATCCTTAACCAAGTACTGTGAAAATGAAATGACAAATGATAGAATGAAAGCGTATGCTTTAGTATTTGAATCGGAAGTGCAACTTGAAGAAGACCAACCCAAACTAAAATGTATTACCGTTCAATTAATTGATAAAGTAGATAAAAAACTCCCTACATTTTATATACCTTATCATATCTCAAACAATCAAGAAGTGAGCTTTGACGAAATGTTTGGTGTTACACCTTAACTTTAGTAAGTTAATCTTCTACTACTTCAATAATTTCGGAACGGATTTGATTTAATTCCTGCTCAATATTATCTATACTTAATTGTCTTTCTGGTAGTTGAGTATAAGTTACTTTAACACCTAAATTTAAAAGAAAACTCCCTGTATTGTCTATTTTTCCAGTATCTTTAATAGCAATAGGTATCACAACTGCATTAGGTATCTCTTTTATAATGGTTGCTAATCCGCCAATTTTAAAAGGTTTTACTTTTCTGTCTTTAGAACGGGTACCCTCAGGAAATACACATACAGCATATTTTTTTTCTCCCATAAACTGAGCAAATACCTTAATTTTTTGAATAGACTCTTCTGCATTTTTTCTATCAATACAAACTGACCCGCCGTGTTTTAAATTGTAAGAAATACTAGGGATACCTTTTGTGAGTTCTTTTTTAGCAATAAATTTTGGATGATGTTTTCTATATCGCCATACAATTGGTGGTATGTCCCACATTGATTGATGGTTTGCTATGATAATAATAGGTTTATTAGTAGGGAATGATTTAAAATTATTGAACTTGAATTTTGTACCTAAAATTACTTGAGAACGCATTAAAAATAAATTTAACAAAGCTACAGATTTATCGTGCACATTGTGTCCAAATAAGTTAAGTGCTACGACTTGTACAATATGAAAAACTACAAGAATTAATAAAAAAATCAAATAAAATATTGGAGTTATAATAATTGACAATAATTTTTTCATACCACAAATGTACAAATAATGAATAGGCAAACAAAAAATAAAAAAGTTATTTTAATTGTGCGGCAACAAATGCGGTACTCCACGCATTTTGAAAATTGAAACCACCGGTAATGCCATCTACGTCTAAAACCTCACCTGCAAAATATAAACCTTTAACAATTTTAGATTGCATTGTGTTAAAATCTACTTCATTCAAACTCACGCCACCACAAGTTACAAACTCTTCTTTAAAAGTTGTTTTTCCTGATACTTGATAAACGTCATTTTGTAAAACATTTAACAATCTATGAAACTCCTTTTTTGACAATTCACCCCATTTTTTATTTACATTCAAATTGATTTTAACAAGTAAAAAGTCCCACAAACGACTTGGTAATCTAACCAATTTTTGGTTATGTATTTTTTTATTTTTAAACTTGTCTATTTCTGAAAGCAATTTATTAGTTAACCCATTAAAATTAAAATCTTTTAACCAGTTTATTTGAACTTTAAATTGATATTGCTTTTCTTCTAAAATTCTTGCACCCCATGCTGATAATTTTAAAATAGCAGGACCACTCATTCCCCAATGAGTTATAAGTAATGAACCTTCCTCAATCAGTTTAGTAGATTGTATTCTAACCTGTACAGATTCTACTACTATTCCCATTAAATTTGTAATAGACTCATTGGGCATATTAAATGTAAATAATGAAGGAACAGGAGAAATGATGGTGTGACCAACCTTCTCTATAACTTGTAAGCTTTTAATTTTGGGTTGTCCACCAATTGTTATAATTACTTTATCTGCATAAATAGGTGCTAAATTTTTAAATTGAAGCTCAAAACTATTAGTATTTTTAGTTATGCCAATTAATTGATAATTTTGTTTGATAGAAATATCTAAACGCTTGCACTCATTCAAAAAACAATCAATAATAGTTTGAGAAGATTGAGATTTAGGGAAAATACACCTATCTTCCTGAGTAATCAATTGAACGCCTCTTTTTTCAAACCATTCAATAGTATGTTTAGTATTAAATAAACTAAATACTTTTTTTAAAGGTTTTTGTCCTCTGGGGTAGTGCTTTGCGAGTTCAGAGATAGAAAAAGTAGCATTTGCGACATTACAACGTCCTCCGCCAGATATTTTTACTTTAGAAAGTACTTTTGAGGATTTTTCATAAATGACCACATTGTAGTTTGGGTAGTTAATTTTACAATTTATGGCAGCAAAAAAACCTGCAGCCCCTCCACCAATTATAGCAATATGTTTCTGATTAACTTTCAACACCTGCAAAGGTATATAAATATTATAACCTTATTGTTTAGAGTTCTCCAAAAAAGACTTAACATTAACCACGGTTATTGTAAAAAGGAGGCATATTATACTTTTAATGCGCTAACTTAATAAAGTAAACGTTTTCTTTTACGTTGGTTAATGTAATCTTGAATTGATTTTTTTGTTGTTAACCAATTTCTTCCTTCCTTATAAGCATCAATTTTTCCTTGTCGGGCTAACAAGCTAATATATTCCTGACCATAAGGAACACTTGGCTCTTGTGCAATAGAACTAATTTCTTTATAATCATCATTAGAATTAGGTAAAGCATTAATGTAAATATTTAACGACCTTTCTAAAGCTTGACACATTAATAACATTAATTTAGAATAATTACCTTTATTAGCCAAATTTAAAGCCGTATAATATTTTTTTCTATCATTGCGTAAAATTATTGCAGGAGGAAACCCTTCATTTAATAGAATTAAGTTCATTGCAAGTCTAACTGTTCTGCCGTTTCCATCAAAAAAAGGATGAATCCATACAAACTTATGATGAAATATTGTAGCCAACTCAATACTATTTAATTTAAGAGGATTTGAATTAATAAACTCTACCAATTCATCTAATAATTGAGATACTTTTCTTGCATTGGGTGGAACAAAATTAGCACCTTGTATTCTTACACCTGAATTACGTAGTCTTCCTGCGTATAAATCTTCAATATTATTTAATACAAAACTATGTAAATCTAATATTGCCCTGCTAGTTAAATGCTGTTTTTTATCAACTATTTGATACAAAAAATTTAAAGCTTTATGATGATTATTTATTTCAAAGTGTTCTTTTAAAGATTTGCCCTTGACGGTCATTCCATCATTTAATACAACATAAGTTTCCTGTAAGGTCATTGTATTCCCTTCTATACTATTTGAGTTATAAGTCCATTCTACTGATAAAGCCTCTTTAATTTTTTGCACCGCAATTTTAGGCAACGGTCTTGCATTGTTTAATACTTCTTTTTTATCAATTAAACGATTAAAAATTGAGTCAAACTCTGTTCTATATGATAAATCTACATTCCACACACCACAAATATACAACTTATTTTTTAATATCGGATAACTTTTTTTTAATTTTATCCGATATTAAGGATTTTAACATAAAGAATGGTTAATTAAACAAGTCATTTTAAAAAGATAAAAAAATTAAGATTAATAACCAAATATTTTTTGTAATTCAGCTTCTAATTGGGGTCCCCTAAGCCTTAGAGCAATTATATTTCCATCTCTATCAACTAAAACAGTAAAAGGGATACCTCTTACACCATAGTCTCTGGCTGCTTGATTGTTAAAGCCATTTAATTCGCTTCCGTGATTTGGCCATATTAAACCGTCTTGTTTTATAGCTTGTTCCCAACGGGCTTTTTGTCCAGGTTTATCAAAAGATATAGACATAACTGTAAAGCCATCTTTGTGATATTTTTGATAAGCTTTTACTACATTAGGATTTTCTCTTCTACAAGGTCCACACCAAGACGCCCAGAAATCAATTAAAACTACTTGACCTTTTAAATCGGATAATTTAATAATTTTACCATCTAATCCCGGCACTTCAATTTCAGGAGCAGGTTTACCTACAGCTAAAGCATTTTGTTGTTCCTTTTGTTGTTTGAGTTGTACCATTTGGCGTCCTAAATTATTAACTGTAGGTGATGCAGGAAAACTTTTTTGTAACTGTGTGACCACTTGTGAAAACAAATTAAATTCTTGGTCTTGTTTAATAGCAGACAAGGTAGCAAGTAAGGCAGGTGAATTTGTATTCATTTGAATATAATTATTTCTAAAAGTATAAAAAACTTGTGCCTTTTGTTGGTATAAAGCATTTACTTCTTTCTCTTTACTCTTATCTTTATTAAAAACCGCTCTTAAAGAATCTTCTAAATGTTTAAACGGTACATACTCTTGATAAAAAGCTTTCATTTGTTCTGAATCTGGCGAACCTAATATATTACATATATTTAGTACATCTTTAGCATCTGCATAAATTTTAATGGAATCGTTTCCCTTTAACACTAAGTTAATACCTTGACCATTTGATAGTTTTAGAAAAAAGTAATCTTGAAAAGGGATGGTAAAATCGGCTGAAAACTCTCCTTTTTCATTAGTATTGATTGTAAAATGTGGCACTCTACCCTGCCCTATATTATTGTTCATAATATAAATAGGAGAATTAGGGTATCCAGAGATTAAACCTTCTAAATGAACAAAATAAAACTTACTATTATTGGTAAGAGGTAATTGCGCAAAAAGATTAATACTAAAGAAAAGTATTAGAAATAAACCGATTTTTTTCATATTTATAAATGTTATTTAGAAAAAACTTCTTCCAATTTTTGTTCCAAAGCTGCTCCTCTTAGATTAGAACCAATAATAAATCCGTCTTTATCAATTAAAAAAGAAGCAGGAATAGAGTTAACACCATAGGGTTGTATAACTGGTGTTTGCCAACCATTCAAATCAGAGACGTGATTTGACCACGATAGGTTGTCTGATTTAATTGCAGCCTCCCAGGCAGTTTTATCTGTATCTAATGAAACTGAATATACTGTAAACCCTTTATCTTTAAATTTATTGTAAGCAGCCACAACATTAGGGTTTTCTTGACGACAAGGTTTACACCAAGACGCCCAAAAATCTAACAAAACAACCTGTCCTCTTAAATCGGATAATTTGATTGTTTTACCTTCTGGGTTTTGTAATTCAATGTCAGGAGCAATTTGTTTTGTATCGTTAGATTGCATATCTGCTTGTTTTTGCATCATTTCAATTTGATATCTTATATTTTGTTCATCTTGTTTAATCATATCTGCGTATTCGGTATAAGGATATTTCTCTTTTAAAGCATTTGCTACTTTTGTAAAATAATCTAAGTCTGACATATCAAAACTATCTAAACCAGTTGAAGGATAAAACTCTCTTAGCATTAACCATGCAGCAGGAGATTCTGGTTTTCTATCAATATAATCTTTAGCGTAAGCTCTTGTTTTAGCATTCAATTTATCTAATTCTTCTATTAAAGATTTCATAGCTATAGTATCGTTCAAATCTGCAGCCGTTTGTAGTTCAGCATAAATTTTAGATTTATCTTCAAAAAATGTATAACTAAAATCTTGGTAATCTTTAGCATCATTTGAAAACTCAGAACCAGTAATCACAACATTTTGAGCAAAATCAGGAAGGCTACCACTTACATCAACTTCCTTGGAATCTTCATCTAAAAATAAAATAACAGGCATTTCACCTTCTTTTTCTATCATTAAGGCATAGTACTTTAATTTTTTAGTATCTGTTTCTAGTAAAAATTTTCCTTCTTCATCTATTTCGGCTGAATCAATGATGACTTCATTTTGTCCGTCAAAAGAAAATAGGATAACTTTTTCACCATCAGCACCTTCTACGGTTCCTGTAATGTACCTTCCCTCAATATCATCATCTGACGGACGACTATTACAGCTAACAAAAGCTGTTGAGATTAATAATGTAATTAGTGCAAAATTTAATATTCTTTTCATTTTTTGTATTTATTTTATTGTTTTATTAATTAATTGACTTGCTGTTTTAGGGTCAGCTTTTCCTTTAGATTTTTTCATTAATTGCCCCATAAAGAATCCCATCAATTTTTTTTCTCCATTTTTAAAACGTTCTGTTTCTTCAGGGTTTTCATTCATTATTTCATTAATATAGTTTATCAAATTGTCCTCATTTGATTCTTGAATCCAATTGTTATTTTCTGCAATTTGTAAAGGTGTTAATTTAGTATCTTCAATCATTTTTGGAAACACCTTTTGACTTGCAAGATTATTAGATATTTTACCCGTTTCTATTAATTTAATAAGCTCAGCTATACGTTCTGGTAAAATTGGAAATTCACTTATAGTTACGGCATATTTATTTAAATAAGATTTAATATCTCCCATTAACCAATTAACTGCAGCTTTATAGTTTTGGGTGTGTTTGATGATATTTTCATAGTAAAGAGCTATGTCTTTATTATCTGTTAAATTTCTAGCATCATATTCTGTTAGACCTAAATCATTGGTATATTTTTTAAATAGGTAATTAGGTAAGGGAGGCATTTCTGCTTTAATACTATTGATATGTTCAGAGGAAATTTTTATAGGTTGTAAATCGGGCTCAGGAAAATACCTATAATCGTTAGCGGCTTCTTTTGTACGCATTGCTGACGTCTCATTTTTCAAGGCATCATAGTTTCTAGTTTCCTGACTTATTGTTTCTCCGTTTTCTATAGCTAAAATTTGACGTTTTATTTCGTACTCAATGGCATTTTTGACATTTCTGATTGAGTTCATATTTTTTACTTCTACTTTAGCTCCAAACGCTTTAGCATCTTTAAGCATTACAGAGATATTGGCATCACAACGCAAACTAGCTTCTTCCATATTTCCATCGCATATATCCAAATAACGCACTAGTTTTCTTATTTCAGTAACGTAGTTGTAGGCTTCCTGAGAAGTTTTAATATCAGGTTCTGATACAATTTCTATTAGAGGAACTCCTGCACGATTCAAGTCAATCAAAGTATTAAAAGGGTCAATATCGTGGATTGATTTACCTGCATCTTCCTCCATGTGAATACGTGTTAAAGCTATCTTTT
This sequence comes from Crocinitomix sp., assembly GCA_015662905.1. GTDB lineage: Bacteria > Bacteroidota > Bacteroidia > Flavobacteriales_D > Crocinitomicaceae > Putridiphycobacter. The sequence goes on from DQTE01000094.1 coordinate 8,143, forward strand.
TTTCATTACCTTCATCATCATTAATTAATATGTAACCTCCTGTGCAAATTGGTGTTGTATCTTGTGTAATTTGGTATCCTTTAGGTAAATCTGGGTAGAAATAATTTTTACGTGCAAAATGTTGATGTTCTGCTATGTTACAATTACAAGCTATCCCCATTTTAATGGCATAGTCAATTGTTTTTTTATTCATTTTGGGTAATGTACCCGGATGTCCTAAAGTAATTGGACTAACGTTAGTATTGGGTATCGCGCCGTATTCATTAATATCAGATGAATATGCTTTTGACTTAGTTAACATCTGAGCGTGAATCTCTAACCCAATAACAGCAGTGTATTTATTTCGTATTTCTTTACTTAACTCCATTCAATTAAAAGAATTTATATTCTAGAAATTAACTCTTTCATTATTTTGGTCATATAAGGCTCTTGCTTATTAGCTACTTCAATTACATCTTGAACAGATACCTTTTTTATTTTTCCTGGCACCCCTAAATCAGTAATAATTGATACTGCAAAAACAGGTATATCCATGTGTCTTGCTACAATTACCTCAGGTACAGTTGACATTCCAACCGTATCTGCACCTATTACTCTCATATATTTATATTCTGCAGGTGTTTCTAATGTTGGACCTGTTAAGCCTGCATACACTCCTACCGATATATCAATATTTTTTTCATCAGCTATTTTAAGTGCTAAATCAATCAATTTTTGGTCATAAACTTCACTCATATCAGGAAAACGTGGTCCTAACTCATCTAAATTTTTACCTCTAAGTGGGTGTTCTGGAAATAAATTTATGTGGTCATTAATAATCATTATTTCTCCAACTTTATAATCAGGGTTTACACCACCAGAAGCATTAGATACAAATAAGCTTTTGATGCCTAGCATTTTCATTACCCTTACCGGAAAAGTAACTTGTTTCATATCATAACCCTCATAGTAATGAAAACGTCCCTGCATAGCAATAACATTTTTTCCACCCAGTACTCCAAAAATTAATTTTCCTGAATGACTTTCAACGGTTGAAACGGGGAAATTTGGAATTTTAGAGTATTCTAATTCATACTTAATGTCAATTTCTTTTACTAGCCCACCCAATCCTGTACCTAATATAACACCAATTTCAGGCTGAAAAGGTATTGTATTATGAATAAATTCAGTAGTCTCTACAATTTTTTTGAACATAGTTTAATATAATTTTGTCAAATTCGTTTTTATTATCAATTTCTACTTCTATTTCTTGGTAAAACCACCGACTTTTATAAATTAATGGTTCTATTTTTGTACCTAATAATCGCATTGCATCTTTTTCAGTTGTTATAACAATAGGCGAAAATGCTTCAAATTTAATCAATAAATTATTAATCTCCTCAATATCCTTTTGTTTATATTGATAATGATCTAAAAATTTAAGATGTTTTAAGATTTTTATTTTTTTTTCAAGATGCATTATCAAAGGAATTGGATTAGCTATCCCTGTCACTAAAATAGCTGATTTAGACATTGAATTGAATGAAACTTCAGTGTCGTCAAAATTTGTTAATTGATTGTTATATTTAATTCTTGAAAAAAAAACTTTTTGATGAGATAATGGCTTAATTTTTTTAATTAAGTATCCTTTGTTTATGTCTTTAAAACCGGGACATTTTGTAACAATTATTACATCAGCTCTTTTTTTGTTTTTTCTTAATTCTCTCAGGTTACCTATAGGTAAAACATAATCATTATAAAATGGATAATTATAATCAGTCAATAAAATGTTAAGCCCCGCCTTTATCGCCTGATGTTGATACGCATCATCTAACAAGACTAAATCTGTTTTTTCTTTTGCATAACATAAATCCATTACTCCTTTTACCCTATCTACTTCAACAGCCACTGTAATTTCTTTGCCATATTTTTTGTAAAATTGAAGGGGTTCATCTCCAATTTGTTCAGCGTTAGAATGTTCATTGGCTATAATAAATCCTCTTTGTTTTCTACCAAAACCTCTGCTTAAAGTGGCCAAATGATGATTGTTTTTTAATAATCTAATCAGATATTCTATATGAGGGGTTTTACCTGTACCTCCCATGCTTAAATTTCCAACATTAATTATAGGAATGCTAAATTTAAAACTGCGTTTAATGTTTACTTTGTATAATAAATTTCTAAACTCTGTAATAATGATATACAAAATAGTGAAAGGAAAAAATACAAATCTTAAATATCGCATTTGTTTTATTCTTTTATAAATAAAGCCACTGCTTCAATATGTGACGTATGGGGAAACTGATCTACTAAAGAGAACTTTTTAAAGACATAGCCTGCACCTTCTAAAGTTCTAGCGTCACGTGCTTGTGTTGAAGGGTTACAAGAGATATATACGATTTGTTTAGCATTTAAGTCTATAACTTTACGTAGTGTTTTTGGGGCAATTCCTGCTCTTGGCGGGTCTAAAACTATGGTGTGTATTTGATTGATATATTTAGGGTATTTTCGCAAAAATTTACCCACGTCAGCCGCGTAAAATTCAATGTTACTAACACTATTTAGTTTTGCATTTCGTTTTGCATCTTCAATTGCTTCAGGCACTATATCAACCCCAACCACCTTTACGCCTTCTATTTGATTTGCCATAATTTGACCTATGGTACCTGTACCACAAAATAAATCCATTATAACTTGATTGTTTAAGTCAAAATTTTCTTTTGCGTAAGCAATAGCTTTGCCGTATAATAGTTCGGCAGATTTAGGGTTGGTCTGAAAAAAGCTTTCCATACTGATTTCAAATTGTAGTCCAAGTAATTTCTCTAATACTATTGGCTCTCCATATAATAATTGATTGTTTCCGTTTTCAATTTTAGCTCTGTCAGATACGTCATCATTAATAGTGTGTTGTAAACCAGCTAATCTTTCGCCCAAAAGATTTTGCATAAATTTAGAAAAAGCTTGTCTATCAAATTTTTTTAAACCTTGTGATGATGTCACTAAGTTAATAAGTAACTGATTAACATCAAAAGATTTTCTAACCACTAAATGCCTGAAAAAACCTACTTTTTTGGGTGGGTGCCAAGCAGGTAACCCTGTTTGTTCAAGAAAACTTCTTATTATTTTTAATTGGCGTTCAAATTCAGTATCAAAAAGCCCATCCTCTTTATCTAAATTTTCTACTTTCCACCATGTTCCTCTTGTCTTAAAGCCCAACGCAAACTGATCATCTAATTCCTTACCTGTAGATAAATCTTTTCTTATGGAAGAGAAAGAGTATTCCATTTTGTTTCTATAATCATAAATATTGGGTGATGAAATAAATTCATCAAATAACTCTTGGGAATTATCAAAATTACCCAGTTTACGATAAACGTCTATAGTAGAAGATTGTTTGTATTTGTGCTGCAACTCAATTGGTAAAGTAATATAGGGGGCACCTGAAATTGGTTGGTATGGTACCTTTGTTTCTTTAGGAGACTGTTTTATAACTTCAATTAATTTACATTCTGCATATTTTTTACGCTTTTTAGCAATTTTTGCTTTTACAACTTGACCTGGGAATGTATTTTGTACAAAAATCGGGTATAATATTTCTTGGTTATTAATAACTGTTTTTATTTTAGCAATTCCTTTACCACCAAACGCATAATCGGTAATAGTTACTTGTATTATGTCTCCTCTTTTCAAAACGTAAATATATTTTTGTAAAATTATTAAAATAATAATACTAAAAGATGAAAGGTTTAATAATTTTTATTAAAAAATTTGCTTACTACTGTTATTAATTGTAAGTTTGATAACTTAACCGAAAAAAAATAAAATGATTATTAAGTTTAGAGATATTATTAATAATTTGACGACTAGAATAATACTACTTATTTTTTTAACAATCATTTCAATAACAACTTTTTTTATAATTTTTGGATATTACAAGCAAGTAGAACTTTTAGAACAAAAGGAAGGTGAAAAATTGATGTACTTAGTAACAGGGTTATCCACAATGATTGATGGTGATATGCATCAAAAAATGGTCAATTCTAATTTAAAGCCTTATGATATCAAAAGTTTAGATGATAATATCGAATATAACACTATTCACAAATTACTGTCTAAAATTCAAAAAGAAAATAAATTAAATAGTGTCATATATACATTAGTTCTAGATGATGATGATGGTTTCTTTTATGGAGTAAGATCAGATTCTTTTGTAGATTTTAGGAATAGATATGAACTTTTCCCTAAAATTTTAGTTGATAATTATAAAGTAGGTGGCATCATTCCAAGATATAAAACGGAAAATGGAGAATACATTTCAGCATTTTATCCTATTAAAAATAATAGTAAAGAGGTTGTTGGAATAATAGAAGCAGATATTGAATTTTCAGGTTTTAAACGTCAAGTTTTTAATCAATACTTTAAACAAGCTATTATCTCGATACTTGTTATATTTATAATAGCTTTTATTTTAATTTACTACTCTTTTAAGATACTTAAACAGGAAAAATTAATAAAAGACCAAATAATAACTAAAAATGCTATTATAGAACATAAAAACAAAGAGATATTTGATTCAATTCAATATGCAAAACATATTCAAGAGGCACATTTGCCAGCTATAGATTATATCCAAAAGTTTTTGCCAAATTCTTTTATTCTATACAAACCCAAGGATATTATTAGTGGAGACTTTTATTGGTTTAAAAAATGTAAAGACATCATTTACATAATTGTTTCCGATTGTACAGGTCACGGCATACCTGGAGCATTAATGAGTATGATTGGACATTCAAAACTAAATTCAATCGTTACAGAGGATACAACAAAATCTCCTAATCAGATATTAGAAGAATTAGATAATAGTATTACTGAAACATTATCTTCTAAGAACTATTCCGTAGCTAGTAATAATGGAATGGATATAGCTATTTGTGCCATTAACTTTAAAAAGAATCAACTTGAATTTTCTGGCGCATTACAATCTCTTATCATAATTAAAGATGATAACTTAATTGAAATTAAAGGTAATAAATATCCAATTGGTGGAGGAGGTTTATATAAAAAAAGTGCTTTTGTTACTCACAAATTTGGTTTAGATGAAATCGATTGCATTTATATGTTTTCTGATGGATATTGCGATCAGTTTGGTGGTGAAAATGGTAAAAAGTTTAAAAGAAAAAAACTTAAAGAACTTTTTATATCACTTAATAATCTATCCGCAGATAAACAAAAATATCATCTCGTCAATATTTTAGATGAATGGAGAAAAGATATTGCCCAAACTGATGATATATTAGTTTTTGGGGCTAAGTTATAATCCTACTCTATCTTACTTCCTTAAAATCAAAAAACTTAATAAATTAGCAATTCTTTATTTTTCAAATTCGGCAACTGTTTTGTCGATTATAGAGATACAATCTAATAGTTGTTCTTTTGTCATAACCAAGGGAGGCGCAAATCTTATAATATTTCCGTGAGTTGGTTTAGCTAACATTCCATTTTCTTTTAGACGTACACAGATGTCCCAAGCAGTTGAACTGTCTTCTGAATCATTAACTACTACAGCATTTAACAATCCTTTTCCTCTTACTAATTTAAGAATGTTATATTTTTCAATCAACTTACCTACTTCATTTCTGAATAACTTACCTAACTCTTCAGCTTTTTCAGCTAAATTTTCATCTTTAATTACTTTTAACGCGGCAATGGCAACTTTAGCGGCAATTGGATTTCCACCAAAGGTTGAACCGTGTTGTCCAGGTTTTATAACCATCATAATATCATCATTAGCCAACACAGCCGAAACTGGATAAACACCTCCCGATAATGCCTTACCTAAAATTAATAGGTCTGGTTTAACGTTTTCGTGTTCTACCGCTAATAACTTCCCTGTTCTTGCTATACCAGTTTGAACTTCATCAGCAATAAATAATACATTTTTAGCGTCACACAAAGCTTTGGCTTGAGATAAATAACCTTCATCTGGCACAAACACACCAGCCTCTCCTTGTATAGGTTCCACTAAAAAACCAGCAACATTTGGTTGGTTTAAAGCTTTTTTTAAAGCGTTAATGTCGTTATAAGGTATTTTTACAAAACCCGGTGTATAGGGTCCAAAGTTCTTACGCGCATCAGGATCATTAGAAAATGATATAATAGTAGTGGTTCTACCGTGGAAATTATTTTCACAAACAATAATTTTAGCTTCTTGTTCTGCTATACCTTTTTTTTCGTAAGCCCATTTTCTGCATAATTTAATGGCAGTTTCAACAGCCTCAGCTCCTGAATTCATAGGTAAAACTTTATCAAAACCAAAAAACTCCGTTACAAACTTTTCATAAACGCCTAAAGTATCGTTATAAAATGCTCTTGAAGTTAAACATAGTTTATTAGCTTGTTCAGTTAAAGCTCCAACTATTTTTGGATGACAGTGTCCTTGATTAATCGCTGAATAAGCTGAAAGAAAATCATAATATTTTTTCCCTTCTACATCCCAAACATACACGCCTTCTCCCCTTTCTAAAACAACAGGTAACGGATGATAGTTATGCGCTCCATATTTATCTTCTAGCTTTATCAATTCATCTGATGATAGTTTTTCCTTAACTTCTGACATTTTTAATATTTTAATAGTTTATATTCTTTTAACCGATACTTTAGTTATACAACCTAAGTGTCTGTTGCAAAAGTAAGATAAAAAGACTGAAATACAAAGATTGACTACATTAATTAAGGGTAATATATTTATACTTTGTCTCTCATTTCTGTTAAAGAAATTAACTCAAAATCTTTGTGATTATTTTTTATATTTTCTATCAAATTATTAGCAGTAATGCTGTTATCATAAACTAAATAGTATCTCCCCTTACTTAACCCTTCTTCTTTTGCTTTTAAATTTAAAGTATCAATGATAGTTTTAAACCTTGTTATAGTTCTTTGAATTGTAGTGGGTGTTGCATTAAAATCAACTAAATTAAAAGCTGTATAAAACTTACTTTTGTTTAATATATCAACTGTTAAAGGTGCAATTAAGTTTGGAAAATCTTTTTGTGTGAGTTTATATTTTTTACTGAAGTTGTTAAACTTTTTATGTGAAACATATTCAAAAAAACGTTGTTTAAATGTAAGGGGGTGTTTTATAGGCTTAGACTTAGAAAAATTCCATTTTTCTCCTATGTATTTTTTATATAACTTATCAAAATCTATAGGTTTATTTAACTCAAACATATCAGAATACTGTACAATTCCTCTTTTTTTTAGCGCAAATTTTTCCAATATCTTTTTTGAATATGGCATATCAAACAAAGACAATGATTCCTCTCCTCTAATATATTTATTAACGTCTTCTTCTAAAATTTTTAAACTGCGTTTAATTGATTTGACTATTGATGGATTAATAAATTTAAAAGCCATACTTAGTTTATTTTTAGAATATCCAAAATATGGTACTCCATCAAAATTTGCTATAATACCAACACAAATCTTTTCATCTGATAATCTATTTGTTTTGATATATATTAATGTAAAAAAATTAGTCATTGGTTTAATAAATTTAAAATTTGCTTGTTAAGTTTATTTAATTCTAAAGGATTTAACAAAGAATTTATAAAGTTTTTCCTGTCAAGTTTATAGTTGTACTTTGATTCTAAAAAGGTTAAGTATATCAAGAGTTTATCTTTAAATTGATCCCCTAAAAGAATCACAAAACGTTCCAATAATTCTTTTATTTTTTTTGGTTTTTCAGATTTAATAAGTTGTTTTAGGATGAACGGAATTTCTAATTCAGGCTTATTAGTAAAGGGGACTGCTGGCTGAAAAACAAAAGTAAATTTATGTTGATTATCCATATAAACATTTAAAAAATCAAATTCAGACTTTAAAACATAACAAACTAACATATAAGTGATTAAATCAACCTTATTAACAGAACGCTTTGTCTCAACTATTAAAGTGATATCGTCATTAACTTGTTCTAATAACGTTGGATATTCTATAAATAACTTATGTGATTTTGATACTTCAACTTTTAAATGAGGAATTTTTAATTGTTTTAAAAACTCTTGAAAAATGAGTCTTGAAAACTCAGTTAGAGGCAATAATTCTACCTCTTTAATATCATCTGTTAGGGCAAAATTATCTCTAATAAAAATTATATTTTTTTCTTCATTCACTTACTTTTCTATATTTTTTAACATAGGAACAAATTTAAAGACACCTTTATTATAAATATCGCATTCTCCATTTTCATCTTTTTTCACAATAAAAACCATTTCTTGCTCTTCGCCCTCTCCAACTGGAATAACCATTTTACCGCCAACTTTTAGTTGTTTTATCAAATCTTCAGGAATATAAGGTGCACCACAAGTAATAATAATTTTATCAAAAGGTGCAAAAACTTCCCAACCTTTATAACCATCACCATATTTTAAAGTTGGTTTATACCCTAGTTTGTACAATAACGGCTTGGCTTTTAAATACAATTCTCTTTGTCGTTCAATAGAAAATACTTTTGCACCTAATTCACAAAGTACTGCTGTTTGAAAACCTGACCCCGTTCCTATTTCTAATACTTTTTCTCCTTTTTTTATCTCCAATAATTGAGTTTGAAAAACAACAGTGTAAGGGTGTGATATGGTTTGGTTAGCACCTATTCTAAAAGCCATATTAGAATAAGCTTGTTTTTCAAATATTCTATCTAAAAAAAAATGTCTGGGTACATTGTAAAACGCTTCTAGTACCCGCTCGTTTGATATACCTTTTTCTCGCAACTCATTAACGAGAATTTTACGCATTCCTTTATGTTTGTAACTATCTATCATTTAAAATTGATTGAGAATCCAAAATTAAATGATTTTAGATAATTATCTTATAGTAAATACTAAAACTAATTAACGTTTAATTGTTAGTGTTTTTTACGGGAGTATCTTTCAATACTTCTAAAAGAAAGTTCCAAAATTTTTGAACAGATTTAATGTTTACTTTTTCATCTGGTGAATGAGGGTTTTTAATTGTAGGTCCAAAAGAAATCATATCACAATCAGGTAAATGTTCTCCTAAAATCCCACATTCTAAGCCGGCATGACAAGCTTGTACCTTAGGGTTTTCGTTAAACATTTCTTTATACTTTTTTTCCAATACTTTTAAAATTTTGGAACTAGGGTTTGGTGCCCATCCAGGATATTCTCCTCCTTGAACAACTTCTGCCCCTATTAGTTCATACGTCAAACGTATGGCATTTGCAATATCTTTTTTGCCCGATTCAATCATACTACGTTGTAAAGATTGCGTTGTAAACGCCCCATCTCTTATAACAACCTTTGCCAATGATGAAGATGTTTCAACCAAACCATCAATTTTTTCGCTCATTTTCCAAACTGCATTTGGTGTAGTGTATATTGCAGACAATATCTTTACCTGATCTTCAGTACCAACAGAAAATGGTGGTAAATCTACAGGCTCTATTTCAAATAGCATATCAGGTTCGTTAACAGAATACTCATCTTTAATGGTGTTTACCATTATTTTAAAAAAGTTTTTAAAATTCTCCTGTTCAGATTGAGGAACAACGACTGTTGCAATACTTTCTCTTGGAATAGCATTTCTTAAACTACCACCTTCTAAATCGCAAATTCTTATATAGAATTTTTCTGTCGCTTCATAAATCAACCTATTCATTATTAAATTAGCATTACCTCTACCTAAATGAATATCCATTCCAGAATGACCACCTTTTAACCCCGATAATTTTATTTTAAAAGCTGTAAAATCTGGTTTTACCTCTACTGGTGTATATTTATAAGCGGTATTAGTATCAATTCCACCTGCACAACCTACTGAAAACTCATCATCATCTTCTGTATCTAAATTCAATAAAATTTTACCAGTTAGTAAGCTGCCATCTAAATGCATTGCCCCAGTCATGCCAGTTTCTTCATCTATTGTAAACAAGCATTCTAAAGTTGGATGAGAAATATCATTTGAGGATAATAAAGACATAGCTGCAGCTACCCCCATTCCATTATCTGCTCCTAATGTTGTGCCTTTTGCCTTAACCCATTCACCATCTATATAAGATTCAATGCCTTGTTTGTCAAAATCAAAAGTTGTATCTGAGTTTTTTTGGTGAACCATATCAATATGACCTTGCAAAATAACCGTTTCCCTATTCTCCATTCCTGCAGTTGCTGGTTTTTTAATAATAACATTACCTATTTTATCCACTATGGTTTCATGGTTTAAACTTTTTCCAAAATCAACCATAAATTGTCTTATGCGTTCTTCTTTTTTAGATGGTCTTGGAACTGAATTTAAGTTTTCAAAGTGATTCCACAATACTTTTGGCTCTAATTCTCTTACTGTCATAATTGTTTTTTTACCGTTCATATAAAAATACGATTGAATATCTGGCAAATTTATTAGTTTTGTTTAAAACAATTGTCTTTTATGAGAAATATCTTTTTATTACTATTTGTAGTTATACGTTTTCTAGACGCTACAGCACAACAAACATACGAAACCATAACTGTTGATAATCAAGTAAGAGAGTATTATAAATACCTTCCTTTAAACTATGATGCTAACACTGAAAATTTGCCGATTATCATAGTTTTACACGGTTTAGGAGGAACTGCTCTATCTTTAACTGCTGGTGGTATTAATCAAATAGCTGATACAGCAAGATTTATTCCTTTGTATTTACAAGGTTTGCCCAATTTTTTAGGACAGAACTCTTGGAACAATGGTACAGGATTAGCCTCAACACCAGACGATATTTTATTTATTTCAAAGGTTATTGATGAAGTAAATAGTACTCACGGCATAGATTTAACAAAAGTTTATATGGTAGGAATATCAATGGGTGCTATAATGACTTTTCATACTTTAACTGTCCTTAATAATAGAATAGCAGCAGTTTCGTGTCATATTGGAACCATGTCAACACAAGATATTACCAATTATAACCCTACCTTCCCAATTCCAGTCCAGCAAATACACGGAACAAATGATCAAACAGTACCTTATGACGGTACCCCTCTAACATCTTTATCTTTAGTTCCTGAAACACTCAATAAGTTAAAAACAGTAAATGGTTGGTTAGGAGATTCTATCATCACAAACATACCTGATATTGTAAATGATGGTATTAATATTGAAAAAATAGAATATAACTGTACAGGTGCTCCATTAGAACATTGGAAATTGAATGGAGCAGATCATATCTTTCTATATCAACCAGCAAATGATACTAGTGGGATTTTTGTAAGCTGGTATTTTTTAAGGCAATTTTCTCATCCTAACCCAATAGCCGTTGGTATTGATGAAAACAAACCTAAACATCAATATTTATTTGACTTTTATCCTAATCCTGCAAATAATCTAATCAATATAACTAATTATAACCAAATAGAGATCATAAACATCTACAATACAAATGGTCAATTGATGTCGTCACACAACTCTCAACAACAAATCAATATTAATCATTTATCAAAGGGTTTATATTTTATTGAATTTATTGATGAAAATAATAATCGTTTTAAGAAAAAACTAATTATAAATTAAAATTTTTAACTACTTACTCTACATAATTTTTTAATTAATAATATAAAAACAGCATTTTTTATACAAGAAGTGCTGTTTTTTTTTACATCTAATACTTTGAGTATTTCTTAAAATGATTGCAACTATTTTTCAACCTGCGATACACCAATTTTGACCTACATTTTGACTTTTACCTACCAACATACTTGTTGATTTAAGATAATTGTGACAAAGATCATATTTATATGGTAAAATTTATATTAAATTTGTAGCATCAAAAATATAAAGACATATATGATTTTGGTGTTTGTGGTTGCATTTGTGACCATATTAGTAGCACCTGCAATAACAATAGGTGTTTTTTATTTGAATCAAAAAACAATTATAATAGAAAAATGTATTAATAAAGATAAACCTGAGTTAAATTGCAATGGACATTGTTATTTGAATAAGGAGCTTAACAATTACAAAACACTAAATACCGATAAGGAACAATCTGAACAACAACTTTACATATTTACCCCTAATTTTGTTCAGACAAATTCACCTTTTGATTTTAATTTAAAAGAACTCTTTTTAGTATTTCATCATTTTTCGTATGAAAATTTTTATTCATTTTTATATGCTTCCGATTTGTTAGAGCCTCCTAAAATTTAATTTATAATTATCAATAATCAAAATACACAAGTATTTTTAACAGTATAAATATAAATTGAATTTAAAAAAATGAATTTGAAACAGAGCTCAATACGAGCAAGGATGTTAATTATAGTACTCTTTATTTCAATTAATTCGTTTGCTTGTGACGGTTGTAACGTTTACGTTAATTTCTCTCCAATAGATTATAAAAATAGAATTAGTATTATTGGAAGAACAAGAATGATGTACGGGACTTATAATATGTTTGGAACTCAAATCTTAACCAAACACGCCTCACACGGAAATGATCCTTTATTTTGGAATAATGATGTACAAGAAAATTACAATACATTAGAACTAAGAGGTGCATTCTATGTCAGAGAAGTTTGGAAAACTACTGTGATTGTTCCTTTTGTAAATAACCATCAATTGATTGGTAATCTATCTAGGTATGAGATAAATGGGATTGCCGACCCTATTGTCATTGAAACATATCAAGTATTTAACTCGTTAAAATCTAATGATAGCAACAGGTTTAAACACCGTCTAGAAATAGGTGGTGGAGTCAAATTCCCCCTTGGAAAAATTGATAAACGATATGAAAATGGTATTCCTAATTTAGATTTGCAGCCTGGCACAGGAAGTTTGGATTTTATTAGTTCTGTAAGCTATATGACAAGAATTAAAAAATATGGAGCTATTTTGAATGCAAATATAAAACTGAACGGTTACAATAGAGATGATTATAAATATGGCAATACTTTTAATTCAACAATAAACCTTTTTCGGCAAACTACAATGGGCAATTTTACGTTTATGCCTTTAGTTGGGGGGTATTTTGAATTTATGAGTTTAGACAAAAGTAGATATGAAAGCAATGGAAACAGCGTTGTTATAGATTATAATGATACTGGAGGGGCTATTTTATTTGGTACAATAGGGTCAAAAGTATTTTATAAAACGCTATCTCTATTTATTGATTATCAACACAGGGTATATAGTAAATTAAATGGTTATACACAGTTATTAACAAAAAATAGAATAAATGTAGGTTTAACCTATAGTCTTTAATTTTAAAAAAAAAATAATATGAAAACAAAAACAATTAAAACAAAAGTAATGGTTGGTTTTTTAGGGCTAACATTAGTAATGGGATTTAATTCTTGTAACAGAAAAGGATGTACTGATCCTTTAGCGGATAACTACAATGAAAAATCTAAAAAAGATGATGGAACATGTACTTATTCAGCTAATAAAACAGTTGAACTCAAATTTACGCACAATTTTGATGGTAGTTCAGTTACTAAAAATGAGTTAAATCAAATGAATTACAAAAACGAGATGGGAGATTCTCTTTCTTTTACAAGATTGAGATATAGTATTTCTGATATTAGATTTTATCTTCCTAACGGTGACAGTATTTATGTAAATGGAAGTTATCATTTGGTTGACATAACGGATGACGCATCATTAGTTTATACACTACCTTCGTTGCAAGATTTTATTGTAAATAAAGATTATCAGGCAAAATTCACTGGTATTGGTTTTAACTATGGGTTTGATGAGGAAGACAATGTTTCTGGTGCCTATACTGATTTAAACGCAGCAAGTTGGAACTGGCCAGATATGATTGGTGGTGGATATCATCAATTACAATTAGAGGGTATATTTAAAGACAATACAGGCTCTTACCTTTCGTACCAATACCATAATGGTAGTGCAACAAAAGATCCAAGTGGAAATTTTGAAGCTAATTATAAGTTTATTAAGTTATCGGGGTCTGCATTTGATTTATCTGCACCTACTACTGTTGAAATAAAAATGAACTTAGCTAATTGGTTTAGAAATCCTAACACTTGGGATTTGAACACGTATTACACAATGTTAATGCCTAATTACACTGCTCAAAAAATGATTACTGAAAATTCAATTGATGTATTTTCAGTTGGTACTATATCACAATAGTTTTTTTTACGATTCATAATCAAAAAAGCCCTTTGTCAATGACAAAGGGCTTTTTATTTTACCTTAAATCTGCAAGTATATTCGTAGCGAAATGCGAAGCATTCATAAACACCTTAAAAAGCAAATACAAATTTGTGCATAAAAGTCAAAATGTACGTTAGAACTTTACTATGTAAAATCACGAACACCAATAAAAAAATAAAA